>NZ_JBRRCU010000021.1:0-57864 GCF_056759195.1 Stenotrophomonas sp. STEN083
TCCTTGCTACCAAGCGATCGAAAAGACCTAGTGCCGAACGGTCGCCCGCGCCGGGCTCTCGGCACCTAAGGTGACAGACTGCTAAGAGATAAGTGCCGAGCCATGCTCGGCATGTGGCACTACCGGTAACGCCTCTGCCGAGCATGGCTCGGCACTACAGGTGCCTTCAGCCTTGCTTGCGGACGATGGCCATCGCGATCTCCAGCGATTGCTCGTAGTTCAGGCGCGGGTCTACGCTGGAACGGTAGGCACGCTCCAGATCGCGCTCGGTGAGCTCACGGGCGCCGCCCGTGCATTCGGTGACATCTTCGCCGGTCAGCTCCAGGTGCACGCCACCCAGACGCGTACCGGCCGCTGCATGCAGGTCGAAGGACATCTCAACTTCGCTGCGAATATTGTCAAACCGGCGGGTCTTGTAGCCGTTGCTGGTGCTCTCGGTATTGCCGTGCATGGCGTCGCAGACCCACAGCACACGGCGGCCATCACGCTTGATCGCATCCAGCAGCGGCGGCAGCTTATCGGCGATCTGCGCCGCACCCATACGGTGAATGAAGCTCAGCCGGCCCGGCTCGTCTTCAGGATTCAATACATCGATCAAACGCAGCAGCTGATCCGGCTGCACCGACGGACCTACCTTGATCGCAATCGGGTTACGTACGCCGCGCAGATACTCCACGTGCGCGCCATCCAGCGCCGCAGTGCGCATGCCGATCCACGGGTAATGCGTGCTCAGGTTGAACCAGCCGTTCTGGCGCGGTACCTGCCGGGTCAGCGCCTGCTCGTACGGCAGCAACAGGGCTTCATGCGAGGTGTAGAAGTCGACGCGGTTGAGGTTGTGCACCTGCGAGCCCGACAAGGTCTCCATGAAGCGCACGGCATCACCGATCGAGGCCACCATCTCCTGGTATTCCTCGGCCAGTGGCGAGCAGCGCATCCATGCCAGGTTCCAGTACTCGGGGTGGTGCAGGTCGGCGAAGCCGCCATCGATCAGCGCACGTACGAAATTCATCGTCAGCGCCGAGCGCGAGTGCGCGGTGATCATCCGCTGCGGGTCTGGCACGCGAGCAGCTTCAGTGAACGCCGGCGCATTGATCACGTCGCCGCGATAGCTGGGCAAGGTCACCCCATCGCGGGTTTCGGTATCGGCCGAACGCGGTTTGGCGTACTGGCCGGCAAAGCGGCCAACGCGGATCACCGGCATGCGCAGGCCGTGCACCATCACCAGGCTCATCTGCAGCAGCACTTTGAGCCGGTTGGAAATGGTGCCCGATTCGCAGTCGACGAAGTTCTCCGCGCAGTCGCCGCCCTGCAGCAGGAAGCGCTTGCCTTCCTGCGCCTCCGCCAGCTGCTGCTTGAGCGCGAAGATCTCCCATGAGGTCACCAGCGGCGGCAGCTGCCGCAACTCGCCCAGCGCCGCCTCCAGCGCCTGCGGATCGGGATAGGTTGGCATCTGCAGCGCGGGCTTGCCACGCCAGCTATCCGGCGCCCAGCTGCTGGCGGTGGCGGCGGATGACGGGGAGGAGGAAGCGTTCATGCAGATACCAATTGAATAAGTGAAAGAGTCAGATCAAACGTTTTTTACGTGTGCGCAGGCCGGCATACAGCGCCCACCCCGCAAGCAACACAAACCACACCAGGCTCCACATCGGCATGCTCAGGCCGAGGAAGGTCCAATCGATGTTGCCGCAGTCACCGGTGCCGGTCAGCACGGTACGGAACACCTCAAACGGGCCCATGGTTTCGGCGAGGAAGCTCAGCGGCGGACCACAGCTGCTGCCCAGGTCCTTCGGCAACAACTGTACGTAGACGTGACGGCCGGCGATGCCAATCCCCACCACAGCGGCCAGGAAGGTCAGGACGCCATAACCAGCACGCCCGCCGCGACTGGACGGCCCGTGCAGAGCACCGAGCAGGAACAGCACGCCGACGGCGGCAAATGCGATGCGCTGGTAGATGCACAGCGGGCACGGTTCCAGTCCCATCTGGATCTGCATGTAGATCGCAAATGCGAGCAGGCCAGCGCAGGTCAAAAAGCCCAGCAGGCACTGCGCGCGAAAACTCCAACGCAAAGGGTTCATCGCAACTTTCCGGAGTGAACAATGCAACAAGAGTAACAGGCCATCCGCACACGATCAGCAGTGATGGCAGCTGTAACCACATCAACAAAAAAGCCCGGCGTAGGCCGGGCTTCTTCTGCATCCGTCGATGGACGGAAGCGTGCGATTACTCGCCGACTTCTTCCGCAACGGCGACCGGACGGTCAACCAGTTCAACGTAGGCCATCGGAGCGTTATCGCCAGCGCGGAAGCCACACTTCAGCAGGCGCAGGTAACCGCCCGGACGGTTGGCGTAGCGCGGGCCCAGGATGGTGAACAGGACGCCGACGGCTTCCTTGTCACGCAGGCGGGCGAATGCCAGACGACGGTTGGCAACCGAATCAACCTTGGCCAGGGTGATCAGCGGCTCAGCAACGCGGCGCAGTTCCTTGGCCTTCGGCAGGGTGGTCTTGATCAGCTGGTGCTTGAACAGCGACGCAGCCATGTTCTTGAACATTGCTTCGCGGTGGGCGCTGGTACGGTTGAACTTGCGGCCCGACTTCATATGACGCATGAGTGTATTCCTTGGTTAATGGTGAGACGTTGGACATCGTTGTCGCCATCCTGGCGTTGAAAGTGGACTGCGGATGGTCCTGGTCGCCCGTCCTGGACGACCGGCATTGCGGCGTTGTTTAACCGTCAATGCGGGTACTGCTGAAACAATATTCCCCCGCATGGTCGCCCATGCGGGGGAACAGGTAGTACTTATCAGCCGAGCATGCCGTGAGCGGCGACACCGGCCGGCGGCCAGTTCTCCAGCTTCATGCCAAGCGACAGACCGCGCTGGGCCAGCACTTCCTTGATCTCGGTCAGCGACTTCTTGCCGAGGTTCGGGGTCTTGAGCAGTTCAACTTCGGTCTTCTGGATCAGATCGCCGATGTAGTAAATGCTCTCAGCCTTGAGGCAGTTGGCCGAACGCACGGTCAGCTCCAGGTCGTCGATCGGGCGCAGCAGCACCGGATCCACGCCGTTGTTGGCCGGCTTGGCTGCACCGCGGTCGCGGTGGGTGAAATCACCGAACACCGACAGCTGATCGCTGAGGATGTCGGCCGCAGTGCGGACAGCTTCCTCGGCATCGATCGTGCCGTTGGTTTCGATATCAATGACCAGCTTGTCCAGGTCGGTACGCTGTTCGACGCGAGCGGCTTCCACCGCATAAGCGACGCGGCGGACCGGCGAGAACGAAGCGTCCAGCACCAGACGACCAATCGCACGCGATTCTTCGTCCGGACGACGACGTGCGGCAGCCGGCTGGTAGCCGAAGCCACGCTCGACCTTCAGACGCATGTTGATCGCAGTGTCCTTGGTCAGGTTGCAGATCACATGGTCGCCGTTGATCACTTCGACGTTGTGGTCAACCTTGATGTCGGCAGCGGTGACAACACCCGGACCCTGCTTGGACAGGGAAACAGTGGCGCTGTCGCCGGTGTGCATACGGATCGCCACGTCTTTCAGGTTCAGCAGGACGTCAAGCACGTCTTCCTGCAGGCCTTCCAGAGTGGTGTACTCGTGCAACACGCCGTCGATCTCGACTTCGGTAATGGCGAAGCCCGGGATGGACGACAGCAGCACGCGACGCAGGGCGTTGCCCAGCGTATGCCCGTAACCACGCTCCAAAGGCTCGATCACGACCTTGGCGCGGGTCTCGGTAAGGCGTTCGATCTGCGGACCGCGAGGACGCAGAACCTGGTTTGCGGTAACCGTCATGTTGCGGGTTCTCCTGCGAACCTCCGGTGCAACCCGGAGGTTCTCCATTGTGAATTACTTCGAATACAACTCGACGATCAGCGCTTCGTTGATATCCGCAGGCAGGTCCGCACGATCCGGCACAGCCTTGAAGACGCCACTGAACTTCTTCGAATCGACTTCGACCCACGACGGGCTGAGGTCATGCTGTTCGGCAACGACCAGGGCTTCCTGGACGCGCAGCTGCTTGGCAGCCTTTTCAGACAGCGCAATCGCGTCGCCGGCCTTGATCTGGTACGAAGCCAGGTTGACCGACTTGCCATTGACCGTGACACCGCGGTGCGAGACCAGCTGACGAGCAGCCGGACGGGTCACTGCGAAGCCCATGCGGTAGACGACGTTGTCCAGACGGGTTTCCAACAACTGCAGCAGGTTCTCGCCGGTGTTGCCCTTCTTGGTCGAGGCCTTCTTGTAGTAGTTGCGGAACTGACGCTCCAGCAGACCGTAGATACGCTTGACCTTCTGCTTTTCACGCAGCTGGGTAGCGTAGTCGGACAGCTTGCCCTTACGGGCAGTGGCGCCGTGCTGGCCGGGCTTCTGCTCCAGCTTGCACTTGGAATCCAACGCGCGGGCCGGGCTCTTCAGAGAGAGGTCGGCGCCTTCGCGGCGGGCGAGCTTACAGGTAGGACCGATATAACGAGCCATTTCTTATCGCTCCTTTAGACGCGACGCTTCTTCGGCGGACGGCACCCGTTGTGCGGGATTGGCGTCACGTCGATGATGTTGGTGATCTTATAGCCGACGTTGTTCAACGAACGTACGGCCGACTCACGGCCCGGACCCGGACCCTTGATGCGGACTTCCAGCGACTTCAAGCCGTAATCCAGCGCAGCCTTGCCAGCCTTTTCGGCGGCAACCTGAGCAGCAAACGGAGTCGACTTACGCGAACCACGGAAGCCAGCGCCACCGGAGGTCGCCCAGGACAGTGCATTGCCCTGACGGTCGGTGATGGTCACGATGGTGTTGTTGAACGAAGCGTGGACGTGGGCAACGCCATCAGTGATGACGCGCTTGATCTTCTTCTTGGTTTTTGCAGCAGCGGGCTTAGCCATTTCTTAGGTCCCTTACTTCCTGATCGCCTTGCGCGGACCCTTACGGGTGCGGGCGTTGGTACGGGTACGCTGGCCACGCAGCGGCAGACCGCGACGATGACGCAGGCCGCGGTAGCAACCCAGGTCCATCAGACGCTTGATTGCGATACCGATTTCGCGGCGCAGATCGCCTTCGACAATGTACTTGCCGACTTCGAGACGCAGACGCTCGATTTCCGGCTCCGACAAATCGCGGATCTTGGTGGTCGAAGCAACGCCTGCGACTTCGCAGACCTTCTTCGAACGGGTACGGCCGATGCCGTAAATGCTTTGCAACCCGACCCAGACATGCTTCTGGGCTGGCAGGTTGACGCCTGCAATACGCGCCATGACGCGGTTCTCCAGCTGAGTGATGGCCGAATACGCACCATGAGGCGCGCCAATCCGGCAGGATGGATCAAAAATGTGAACTAGCGATACTAACAAGGCTTCGGTTTGCTTGGAAGCCCGTGGAACATACAGTTCCACAAGCCCGGCGTGGGGAGTGTGCCCATGCTCCGGCGCCGGATGTGCCTGGCAAGGAGAGAGATCTCCAAGCCGCCCGCGCTACTCCCGCGCGGAACAACCACATCACACCCCCACCCGAAACCGCTGCAGGGGCCGCCCTTCTGTTTGGAAAGCCGCCCCGGGAACCGGAGCGGGTTTCTCGCTATGAAGCGGAAAGTATAACCGGTGAATCAGCCGCGTGCAAAACCGCCGCGGTTGCCGCCCTTCAGGTTGGCCTTCTTCAACAGGCTCTCGTACTGGTGCGACATCAGATGTGCCTGAACCTGCGCGATGAAATCCATCACCACCACCACCACGATCAGCAGCGAGGTGCCGCCGAAGTAGAAGGAGGCATTGAGCTGGGTGCGCATGACTTCCGGCAGCAAGCAGACGATCACCAGGTACAGCGAACCAGCAGCCGTCAGACGGGTCAGCACGGCATCGATGTAGTCAGCGGTAGCCTTGCCCGGACGGATGCCCGGAATCAGCGCGCCCGACTTCTTCAGGTTGTCAGCGGTTTCCTGCGAGTTGAACACCAGCGCGGTGTAGAAAAACGCAAAACCACTGATCAGCGCAGCAAACACGATCATATGCAGCGGCTCGCCCGGACCCAGCGCGTTTGCCACCTTCTGCAGCCACGTGGCGGAGCTGGCCTGGCCGGACCACATCGCCAGCGTTGCAGGGAAGGCAAGGATGCTGGATGCGAAGATCGCCGGGATCACGCCCGCCATGTTGAGCTTCAACGGCAGGAACGAGGTCTGGTTCATATAGGCATTACGGCCACCCTGACGGCGGGCGTAATTGACCGTGATACGACGCTGACCGCGCTCCACGAACACCACGAAGTAGGTGAAAGCCAGCACCACCAGCACGATGATCAGCAACGAGATGAAGCTCATGTTGCCGTCACGGTAGGCTTCAACGGTGTGGATCACAGCAGCCGGCAAGCCAGCCACGATGCCTGCGAAGATGATCAGCGACACACCGTTGCCGATGCCACGCTCAGTCACCTGCTCACCCACCCACATCAGGAAGATGGTGCCCGCGGTGAGCGCGATGATCGCGGTCAACACGAAGCCCATACCCGGGGCATACACCACCGGTGCGCCGCCCGGCGACACCTGGTTCTGCAGTGCCAGCGCGATACTGCCGCCCTGCACTACCGCCAGGAGCACCGCGCCAATGCGCGAATACTGGGTGATCTTGCGACGACCCGACTCACCTTCCTTCTGCATGGCCTTCAAGGCCGGGAAGATGTGGACCGCCAGCTGCATCACGATGGATGCCGAGATATACGGCATCACATTCAACGCGAAGATACTGAAACGGTGCAGGGCGCCGCCCGAGAACATGTTGAACATGTCCACGATGCCGCCGCCCTGCGCCTGCATCAGCGCAAGCATGGCCTCGGGATTGACGCCCGGCACCGGCACATAACAGCCGATGCGATAGACGAGCAATGCCCCAAGTACGAACAGGAGGCGCTGGCGAAGTTCAGTGAACTTGCCTGCCCCCGCCGCGAGGTTACCGATGCCAGCTTGCGCCATGTTCCAGTTACTCCTGTACGCTGCCGCCGGCAGCTTCGATCGCGGCCTTGGCGCCGGCAGTAGCAGCAATACCCTTCAGGGTGAATGCCTTGCTCAGCTCGCCCTTGAAGACGACCTTGGCCTTCTTCGCGGTCGACGGGATCAGCTTGGCTGCACGCAGTGCGGCCAGGTCGATCTCACCAGCTTCCAGGCGATCAAGGTGGTAGGACAGCACTTCTGCAGTGTCCTTGGCCTTGTGCGAGAAGAAGCCGATCTTCGGCAGACGACGCTGCATCGGGGTCTGGCCGCCTTCGAAGCCAGCCTTGATCTTGCCGCCGCCCTTACGAGCGAACGAACCCTTGTGGCCGCGGCCGCAGGTCTTGCCCAAGCCGGAGCCGATGCCGCGACCGACGCGGGTGCGCACGGTACGAGCGCCCGGTGCCGGGCTCAGTTCATTGAGACGCATAGTCATGGTCGATTACTCCTCAACCTGGACGAGGTACTGAACCTTGTTGATCAGACCGCGAACCTGCGGGCTGTCTTTCAGTTCACGCACATCATTGAGCTTGTTCAGGCCCAGGGCACGCACCGACAGGCGGTGACGCGACTGGGTGCCACGCAGGCCGCGCACGAGGCGCACCTTGACGGTCTTGGCGACTTCATTAGCCATGGTTCAGATCCTCCACCTTCTTGCCGCGCTTGGCAGCAATACGGGCCGGGGACTGTGCACCTGCCAGACCCTTCAGGGTGGCACGGACCAGGTTGATCGGGTTACGCGAACCCACAGCCTTGGCCAGCACGTTCTTCACGCCAACGGCTTCCAGCACGGCGCGCATGGCACCGCCGGCGATGACGCCAGTACCTTCCGAAGCCGGCTGCATGAACACGCGAGCTGCGCCGTGACCATCCTTGATGGTGTGCCACAACGTACCGTTGTTCAGATCAACGCTGACCTGGTTCTTGCGAGCCTGCTCCATCGACTTCTGGATGGCGACCGGCACTTCGCGCGCCTTGCCGTAACCGAAGCCAACCTTGCCTTCGCCATCACCGACCACGGTCAGTGCGGTGAAGGTGAACTGGCGACCGCCCTTGACGGTCTTGCTGACGCGGTTGACCGCGACCAGCTTTTCGATCATGCCGTCGTCGACTTTCTCTTCGCGGTTACGGTCGCGATCGCGACCCCGCTGCTGACGTTCTTCTGCCATTTCGATTCCTTGATTGATTGGGTTATGTACGGCTCGAAGCCGCTTATGGTTGTGTAGTGACGCAATGAATCGCCAGACGCTGCAGAAGAACGAAGGGCGCCCGGTACAAACCCGTACCGGCAGGCAGGCGGAAAGGGGCCAGAGGCCCCTTTCCTGTATTGCTTAGAACTGCAGGCCGCCTTCGCGGGCAGCATCAGCAAGAGCCTTGATGCGACCGTGGTAGCGGTAGCCCGAGCGGTCGAAAGCGACCTTCTCGATACCAGCAGCCTTGGCGCGCTCTGCAATCAGCTTGCCAACCTTGGTGGCGGCTTCCATGTTCTTGCCGCTCTTCAGGCCTTCCTTGACGTCGGCCTGTGCGGTGTTGGCAGCAGCCAGCACCAGCGAACCGTCGGCAGTGAAGATCTGTGCGTACAGGTGCTGACCGGTGCGCAGGACCGACAAGCGCGCAACACCCAGGGTGCGGATGTGCGAACGGGTCGACTTGGCGCGACGCAGACGTGCGATGTTCTTGTTCATGTTCTTTATCCTCGAAAGCTGAAAACCTAAGAATTAGGCCTTCTTGGCTTCCTTGCGAATGATGACTTCACCGGCGTACTTCACACCCTTGCCCTTATAGGGCTCCGGCGGACGGAAGCCACGGATCTTGGCGGCAACTTCACCAACAACCTGCTTGTCCACGCCCTGCACGACGATTTCAGTCTGCGTCGGGGTCGAGATGGTGATGCCCTCCGGCGCCACGAACAGGACAGGGTGGGAGAAGCCCAGCGACAGGTTCAGGTCCTTGCCCTGCATGGCAGCGCGGTAACCCACGCCGACCAGCTCAAGCTTGCGCTCGAAGCCTTCGGACACGCCCTGCACCATGTTGGCCAGGATCGCACGCACGGTGCCGGCCAGCGCGTCGAAGGAGATGTCCTTCGGGCTAAGCGTGGCAACGCCGTTGTCGAGAGTGATTTCAACGCCAGCGGTCTTGTTCAGCGACAGGGCGCCCTTCGGGCCCTTCACGCTCACAACTTCCGGCTGGATGGTCAGTTCAACGCCCTTGGGCAGGTTGATCGGCTTCTTGGCTACACGGGACATAGTGGACTCCTTCCCTTAGGCCACGAAGCACAGGACTTCGCCGCCGACGCCCAACTGGCGCGCCTGCGCATCAGTCATGATGCCCTTGGAGGTGGAAATGATCGAAATACCCAGGCCATTCATGACCTTCGGCAGCTCGGACTTGCCGCGGTACTGGCGCAGACCCGAACGCGAGAAGCGCTTCAGGGTCGCGATGACCGGCTTGCCTTCGAAATACTTCAGGACGATTTCGAGCTCGGCCTTGTTGTTTTCGATGTTATTGACGCGCAGGTCAGTGATGTAACCCTCGTCCTTCAGGACCTGGGCAATAGCCACCTTGACCTTGGACGACGGGGCTTTCACCGTCTGCTTGCCAACCGCGGCCGCATTTCGAATGCGTACCAGCAGGTCGGCGATGGGATCAGTCATGCTCATGTAAATACCTTTGAGTGCACCGATATCCGCTTTCGCGAAAATCTTGTGTTTTCCTGGGATGGGCCAGGGCCCTTGACGCACCTGCCACCTGTTTCGGGCAGGCAAGGAGCGGGATTATACGACAAAAAGCCCGACTTGCGTCGGACTTTTTGCTTTGCCTTCAGATTGACCCGAAAGCCCTGCTGGGCGGGCCTTTCGGCCCGCTCAGCGGGTTGTTGCTTACCAGCTTGCCTTGCGCAGGCCCGGCACGTCACCGCGCATGGTGGCTTCGCGCAGCTTGTTGCGGCCGAGGCCGAACTTGCTGTACACGCCACGCGGACGACCCGACAGCTCGCAACGGTTGCGATGGCGGCTCGGCGACGAATCGCGCGGCAGCTTCGACAACTTGATTACGGCTTCAGCCTTCTCTTCGTAGCTCGCATCCACCGAGGACACGATCTTCTTCAGAGCTGCACGCTTGTCGGCGTACTTCAGAGCCAGCTTCTTCCGCTTGATGTCGCGGTTGACCATTGAGGTCTTTGCCATTTCTGTATCCTCGACGAATCAGTTACGGAACGGGAACTTGAACGCTGCGAGCAGCGCCTTCGCTTCCGCGTCGGTCTTGGCGGTGGTGGTGATGGCGATATCCATACCGCGGATCGCGTCGACGGCGTCGAAGTCGATTTCCGGGAAGATGATCTGTTCCTTCACACCCATGTTGAAGTTGCCACGACCGTCGAACGAACGACCCGACACGCCGCGGAAGTCACGCACGCGCGGCAGCGAGATGTTGATCAGGCGATCCAGGAACTCAAACATGGTGTCACGACGCAGCGTGACCTTGCAGCCGATCGGCCAACCATCACGGATCTTGAACGATGCCACCGAGACGCGCGACTTGGTGATGACCGGCTTCTGGCCGGTGATCTTGGTCATGTCGCCAACGGCGTTCTCAAGAACCTTCTTGTTGGTCGCAGCTTCACCAACGCCCATGTTCAAGGTGACCTTGACCAGACGCGGGACCTGCATCGGATTGGTGTAACCGAACTGCTTGGTCAGCGCCGGTACCACTTCTTCCTTGTAAAACTTTTCGAGACGTGAATTCATCGGTCAGTCCTTAGGCGTCGAGCGCCTCACCGCTGGAGCGGAACACACGCAGTTTGCGTCCATCCTCCAGCACCTTGAAGCCAACGCGCTCGCCCTTGCCCGAAGCCGGGTTCAGCACATTCACGTTGGAGATATGGATCGACGCTTCACGCTCGACCACGCCGCCGGCAACGCCTGCCTGCGGGTTCGGCTTGGTGTGGCGCTTGACGATGTTCACGTTGGCGACGATCACACGATCGCCGTCGACGCGGACGACTTCGCCCTGCTTGCCCTTGTCCTTGCCGGTGTTGACGACGACCTGGTCGCCCTTCTTGATACGGTTAGCCATGATTATCTCCTGGCGCTCACAGAACTTCGGGAGCGAGCGAGACGATCTTCATGAACTTCTCGGAACGAAGTTCACGGGTCACCGGTCCGAAGATGCGGGTGCCGATCGGCTCTTGCTTGTTGTTGAGCAGGACCGCAGCGTTGCCGTCGAAACGGATCAGCGAGCCATCGGCGCGACGCACACCCTTACGGGTACGCACCACGACGGCGTCATACACTTCACCCTTCTTGACTTTGCCGCGCGGGATTGCGTCCTTCACGGTGACCTTGATGATGTCGCCGATGTGGGCATAACGGCGCTTGGAACCACCAAGCACCTTGATGCACATCAGTTCCTTGGCACCGGAATTGTCCGCAGCATCAAGGTAGCTCTGCATCTGGATCATGAGTCAGATCTCCTTATTCAGCCGCACGCGTGATGACTTCCACCACGCGCCAGTTCTTGGTCTTGGACATCGGAGCAATCTCGGTCACACGAACGACATCACCTTCTTTACAGGTGTTGTCGGCGTCGTGTGCGTGCAGCTTGGACGAGCGCTTGATGTACTTGCCGTACAACGGGTGCTTGACCTGGCGCTCCACCAACACGGTGACCGTCTTGTCCATCTTGTTGCTGACGACACGGCCTTCGACCGTGCGCAGCGTCTTCTTTTCAGTATTTTCGCTCATAGCAGCCATCCTTACTTCGTGCTGCCGATCAGGTGCTTGACGCGAGCAATCTCGCGACGCACCCGGCGGGTTTCGTGGGTCTTCGGCAGCTGGCCGGTGACCTGCTGCATACGGAGCGAGAACTGCTCCTTACGCAGGTCGGTCAGGTGGGCCTTGAGTTCGTCAGCCGACTTCTCGCGGAGTTGTTTGATGTCCATCAGCGCACCGTCCGGGTTACGAAAGTGGTGGTCACCGAGAGCTTGGCAGCGGCCAGGCGGAACGCCTCGCGTGCCACTTCCTCGGTCACACCCTCGACTTCATAAATCATGCGGCCCGGCTGGATCTGGGCGACCCAGTATTCCACGCCACCCTTACCAGCACCCATTCGGACTTCGATGGGCTTCTTGGTGATCGGCTTGTCGGGGAACACACGGATCCACATCTTGCCACCGCGCTTGACGTAGCGGCTGATCGAGCGGCGAGCCGCTTCGATCTGACGCGCAGTCAGCTGACCGTGGGCAGTAGCCTTCAGACCGTACTCGCCGAAGCTGACGGCATTCGCGCTCCAGCTCAGACCGTCATTGCGGCCTTTGAACATCTTGCGGTATTTGGTTCGCTTGGGTTGCAACATTGCCGTTACCTCGCTTCACGAGCCGGGCGCGACGGACGGTCACCGCGGTCGCCGCGATCGTTACGATCGTTGCGCGGGCTGTCGTCCTGCTTTTCCTGGCCAACCTGGGAGAAATCAAAGACTTCACCCTTGTAGATCCAAACCTTGATGCCGATGATGCCGTAGGTGGTGCTGGCCTCAGCGAAACCGTAGTCGATATCCGCACGCAGGGTGTGCAACGGCACGCGGCCTTCGCGGTACCACTCCGAACGGGCGATTTCAGCGCCGTTCAAGCGGCCGCCGACGTTGACCTTGATGCCCAGGGCACCCAGGCGCATCGCGTTGCCGACCGAGCGCTTCATTGCACGACGGAACATGATGCGGCGCTCCAGCTGCTGCGCGATCGACTCGGCAACCAGCTGTGCGTCCAACTCCGGCTTGCGCACTTCGGTGACGTTGATGTGCGCCGGGACGCCCATCATTTCGCTCACTTCCTTACGCAGCTTTTCGATGTCCTCACCACGCTTGCCGATCACCACGCCCGGTCGGGCGGTGTGGATCGTCACGCGAGCCGTCTTTGCCGGACGCTCGATGAGGATCTTGGAGATACCGGCCTGAGCAAGCTTCTTGCGCAGCATCTCGCGAACTTTCAGGTCGGCTGCCAGGTAACCAGCAAACTCGGCCTTGTTGGCGTACCACTTGGAGTTCCAGTCCTTGGAAATACCGAGGCGGATACCAACCGGATGAACTTTATGACCCATGGTCTTTATCCTTTCCGCTTACTTGCCGGCGCCCACAACCACAGTGATGTGGCTGGTGCGCTTGAGGATGCGGGTACCGCGGCCTTTCGCCCGCGCCATGAAACGCTTCAGGGTCGGACCTTCATCAACCATGATGGTCTTGACCTTCAGCTCGTCGACGTCAGCGCCCTGGTTGTTTTCGGCATTTGCGATAGCCGACTCCACCACCTTCTTGATCAGGTGAGCAGCCTTCTTATCCGAAAACTTCAGCAGGTTGACCGCACGCTCGGCCGGCAGACCGCGCACCTGGTCAGCGACCAGACGGGCTTTCTGCGCAGAGATGCGCGCGGAGCGCAGGATTGCTTTCGCTTCCATTGTCATCTCTCCTTACTTGCCCGACTTCTTGTCGCCACCGTGACCCTTGAAGGTCCGGGTGACGGCAAATTCGCCGAGCTTGTGGCCGACCATGTTCTCGTTGACGAGCACTGGAACGTGGTTCTTACCGTTATGAACGGCGATGGTGACGCCTACCATTTCCGGCAGGATCATCGAACGGCGCGACCAGGTCTTGATCGGCTTCTTGCTACCCGCAGCGGCCTCCACCTTCTTGACGAGGTGGTGATCGACGAACGGGCCCTTCTTAAGTGAACGTGCCATGGTCGATTAGCCCCTACGATCGCGGACGATGAACTGCTGAGTGCGCTTGTTATGGCGCGTCTTGTAACCCTTGGTCGGAACACCCCACGGGGTGACCGGATGCGGATTACCCTGGCCGGCCTTGGCTTCACCACCACCGTGCGGGTGATCCACCGGGTTCATGGCCGCACCGCGGACGGTCGGCTTGACGCCGCGCCAGCGCTTGGCACCAGCTTTGCCCAGCTTTTCCAGGTTGTGCTCATCGTTACCGACTTCACCAATGGTGGCGCGGCATTCGACCGGCACCTTACGCATTTCACCCGAGCGCAGACGCAGGGTGGCGTAGATACCTTCACGAGCGACCAGCTGCACGCCTGCACCAGCAGCACGAGCGATCTGAGCGCCCTTGCCCGGCTTCAGCTCGATCCCGTGGACGGTGGTACCGACCGGGATGTTGCGCAGCGGCAAGGTGTTACCGGTCTTGATCGGGGCGTGAGCGCCCGAGATGACCTGGTCACCAGCCTTCAGGCCCTTCGGGGCGATGATGTAGCGACGCTCGCCGTCGACGTAGCACAGCAGGGCGATATGGGCAGTGCGGTTCGGATCGTATTCGATACGTTCCACGCGTGCCGGAATGCCTTCCTTGTTGCGCTTGAAGTCGATCAGACGGTAGTGCTGCTTGTGACCACCACCAACGTGACGGGTGGTGATGCGGCCGTGGTGGTTACGACCGCCGGACTTGCTCTGCGGCTCCAGCAACGCAGCATGCGGCGCGCCTTTGTGCAGATCAGGAGTGACCACGCGCACGGCCGAACGACGGCCGGGAGAAGTGGGTTTGAATTTCATCAATGGCATGGGATGTACCTCAGGCCTTGGCCGTTACATCGATGGACTGGCCATCGGCGAGACGCACATACGCCTTGCGCCAATCGCCGCGGCGGCCTGCACGGTTACGGAAGGACTTGTTCTTGCCCTTCACGTTCAGCACATTGACCGACTCGACCTTGACGTCGAACAACTGCTCAACCGCGGCCTTTACATCGGCCTTGGTGGCTTCGTTCGAAACTTCGAAGACGTATTGGTTGGAGATTTCCTGCAGGCGCGCGGTCTTTTCAGAGACTCGCGGTGCACGCAGCACGCTGAAGATTTTTTCGTTGGCGCTCATGCCAGCCACTCCTCGACCTTCTTGACCGCGTCAGCGGTGATGACGACCGTGTCGGCACCGACCAGCGAAACCGGGTCCAGACCCTGCACGTCACGCACTTCCACGTAGGGAATGTTGCGAGCCGACAGGTACAGGTGCTCGGAAGCTTCTTCGGTGACGATCAGCGGGCGCTTGCCCACTTCCAGGCCAGCCAGCTTGGTGATCAGAGCCTTGGTGCTGGTCGCGTCGACATCGAACGACTCAACGATGGTCAGGCGGCCCTGGCGGTTCAGCTCGGACAGGATGGCGCACATGGCGGCGCGATACTGCTTACGATTGACCTTCTGTTCGAAGCTACGCGGCTTGGCCGCGAAGGTGACACCACCGCCGACGAAGATCGGAGCGGTCAGGGCACCGTGACGAGCGCCACCACCCTTCTGCTTCTTCGACTTCTTGGTGGTACCAGCCACTTCAGAACGCGTCTTCTGTGCCTTGGTGCCCGAACGTGCGGCGTTGCGGTAGGCAACGACGACCTGGTGAACCAGATCTTCGCTGAAATCGCGACCGAACACGGCGTCGGAGACCGAGACCTTGTTGTTGCTACCCGTGATAACGAGTTCCATCGTCATCTCTCCTTATGCCTTGCTAGCCGGACGCACGATCACGTCACCACCGGCTGCGCCAGGCACGGCGCCGCGGATGGCAATCAGACCACGCTCGACATCGACCTTGACCACTTCCAGATTCTGCGTGCTCTGCTGCACCGAACCCATGTGGCCGGACATCTTCTTGCCCGGGAAAACGCGACCCGGGGTCTGGCGCTGGCCCAAGGAACCCGGCGCGCGATGCGACAGCGAGTTACCGTGGGTTGCATCGCCCATACGGAAGTTGTAGCGCTTGATGGTGCCCTGGAAGCCCTTACCCTTGGTGACGCCCTGGACGTCAACCGTCTGGCCGACTTCAAAGATGTCTGCCTTGATTTCGCCACCGACGGCGAAATCGCCGATCTGTGCGTCTTCAACGCGGAATTCCCACAGGCCGCGACCGGCTTCAACCTTCGCCTTGGCGAGGTGACCAGCTTCCGGCTTGTTGACCAGTGCAGCGCGACGAGCGCCGACAGTCACCTGCACGGCGCTGTAGCCGTCGGTTTCGACGGTCTTGATCTGCGCGATGCGGTTCGGGGTGGCTTCAATCAGGGTCACTGGGATGGACTGGCCATCTTCAGTGAAAACGCGGCTCATGCCAGCCTTGCGGCCCACGAAGCCCAACGAATATTTCTTCGTCATGGTCGTAGTCCTTAGGTCAGCTTGATCTGAACGTCGACGCCGGCAGCCAGTTCGAGCTTCATCAGCGCGTCCACGGTCTTGTCGTTGGGGTCGACGATATCGAGCACGCGCTTGTGCGTGCGGGTCTCGTACTGGTCACGCGCGTCTTTGTCGACGTGCGGGGAGACGAGGATGGTGTAACGCTCGATCTTGGTGGGCAGAGGGATCGGGCCACGCACTTGCGCGCCGGTCCGCTTTGCCGTTTCAACGATCTCGCTGGCCGAACGGTCGATCAAACGATGATCAAACGCCTTCAACCGAATTCGGATCTTTTGGTCCGCCATGACGGTATTCCTATGGGTCTAAAGAGCGACAGGTTCGGCCCCTGAGTGTGCCGAACCCCATGAAAACGACGTTTAGCGCCGAAGCACTGCCCGTCGCGCGAATCCTTTCATAACAGCAGGGCGGCCCGGTTTCCCGGCCCGCCCCAGACTTGTTCAAACGCACAAAAAACACCCCGTTGAACGGAGTGCCTCCCATGCGACCTGTCCTTGTCTGGCGAATACGAGGCGCGTCCTGCTCCTCTTTTCGCTGGTTGCGGAATTCTCGTAAACGAGCCCTTCCGCGAGTGGTCGTGCATTCTGTCAGTATTCTTTTCCTATTGCAACTCACCCCTCTACCGAGGTATGGGGTACTTCAGCTGGCAGCAGGATTTACGGGGTTTTCCGCGTATAAGCGGGTTTTGGCCCTGGCAACTGCGCAACTGATCTGCGCGAACGCGGATATCCCGTCTAACTGCGGGATGAATGGCCGGATCGCAGGCGCGACAGCGGGAAGGCCGGGAAACTCGCGTAACGCTACTGCGCCGGAACCCTACCCCGCCTCAGGCCCAGCACCTGTGCTGGCCGAAGCCAGCCAGGCCCTGGACAGACCCGAATGTGAATGCGCCGCCTCCGCCACTTCCACTGGAGAACACCATTATCCATGCGGGCTGAGCCGAAGTAAAAATCCACCGCGACTGCGGTCTCGCCTATTCAGATTTTCCGAACTTTCCGCGAAAAGCCGCCCTCACCCCAACCCCTCTCCCGTAAACGGGAGAGGGGCCAGGATTGCGTGCGCTCGCAGTGCACCAGCAGTCGACGCACTGCGAGCCCCTCTCCCGTTTACGGGAAAGGGGTTGGGGTGAGGGGAAGCTTTTGACTTTCTGCTTTTGACCCCCGACTCCTAGCATCTGGCGTTTAGCCGATTGAAGCCTCGATCCGTCAAAGCTCATGACCCTTGAAGCTTTTGCCGGCGAAACCTCCCAGCCTCTGAAGCGTCAAGCAGAACCACCGCACGAAGCCCCAACTACGCCCCACCCCGCCCACAAGACAAACAAAAAAAGGGCGACCCGGAGGCCGCCCTTCTTCAACACCTTGCTTCGCGAGGAAGCGCAGCGTTATCAGGCAACGATCTTTGCAACCACGCCGGCGCCGACGGTACGGCCACCTTCACGGATTGCGAAGCGCAGGCCTTCGTCCATTGCCACCGGGTTGATCAGGGTGACGGTCATCTTGACGTTGTCGCCCGGCATCACCATCTCGACGCCTTCCGGCAGCTCGCAAGCGCCGGTGATGTCGGTGGTACGGAAGTAGAACTGCGGACGGTAGCCCTTGAAGAACGGGGTGTGACGGCCGCCTTCGTCCTTCGACAGAACGTAGACTTCGGCTTCGAACTGGGTGTGCGGCTTGATCGAACCCGGCTTGGCCAGAACCTGGCCACGCTCGACGTCGTCACGCTTGGTGCCGCGCAGCAGCAGACCGGCGTTGTCGCCTGCCTGACCCTGGTCGAGCAGCTTGCGGAACATTTCCACGCCGGTGACGGTGGTCTTCTGGACCGGACGGATACCGACGATTTCGATTTCTTCGCCGACCTTGATCACACCGCGCTCGATACGACCGGTCACCACGGTGCCGCGGCCCGAGATCGAGAACACGTCTTCCACCGGCATCAGGAACGGCTTGTCGACGTCACGCTCCGGGGTCGGGATCCAGCTGTCCAGTGCATCGACCAGCTTCAGGATGGCCGGCACGCCGATGTCGCTCTGGTCGCCTTCCAGCGCCATACGAGCCGAACCGTGCACGATCGGGGTGTCGTCGCCCGGGAAGTCATACTTGCTCAGCAGCTCGCGGACTTCCATTTCGACCAGTTCCAGCAGCTCGGCATCGTCAACCATGTCGGCCTTGTTCAGGAACACGACGATGTACGGCACGCCGACCTGACGCGACAGCAGGATGTGCTCGCGGGTCTGCGGCATCGGGCCGTCAGCAGCCGAACAGACCAGGATCGCGCCGTCCATCTGGGCAGCACCGGTGATCATGTTCTTGACGTAGTCAGCATGGCCCGGGCAATCCACGTGCGCGTAATGGCGCGAAGCGGATTCGTACTCGACGTGTGCGGTCGAGATCGTGATACCACGTGCCTTTTCTTCCGGCGCGGCATCGATCGAGGAGTAATCCTTGAACTCGCCGCCGAAGCGCTCTGCACCGATCTTGGTCAGTGCTGCGGTCAGGGTGGTCTTGCCATGATCGACGTGGCCGATGGTGCCGACGTTGACGTGCGGCTTGGTGCGCTCGAACTTACTCTTGGACATTGTTGTTCCTTAATTAGCTAAGACTTGGAAGGAGAGGCTGAGTCTGAGACTCAGCCCTTCTTGATGACGGTTTCGGCGATGTTGTTCGGCGCCGGCTCGTAATGGTCGAATTCCATCGTGAAGGTTGCGCGACCCTGGGTCTGCGAACGCAGCGCGGTGGCGTAACCGAACATTTCGCCCAGCGGGATCATCGCATTGATGATGCTGGCCGAGCCGTCACCGGTGGTGCCCGAACCCTGCAGAACGCCACGACGACGGCTTACGTCGCCCATCACGTCACCCTGGTATTCCTCCGGGGTCACGATCTCGACCTTCATGATCGGCTCCAGCAGAACCGGCTTGGCCTTGGCGAAGCCCTGCTTGAAGGCCATCGACGAAGCAAGCTTGAACGCCATTTCCGAGGAGTCAACGTCATGGTACGAGCCGAACACCAGCTTGACCTTGACATCCACCACCGGGAAGCCAGCCAGCGGACCGCTGGTGATGGTTTCGCGCAGGCCCTTTTCCACGGAAGGAATGAATTCCTTCGGGATCACGCCGCCGGTGATGTCGTTGATGAACAGGAAGTCATCCTTGATCGCCGCAGACAGCTTCGGATCGGCACGGTCTTCAGCGGTGATCGGCGACAGCTCGATCACGACGTGACCGTACTGACCCTTACCACCGGACTGCTTGGCGTGCTTGTAATCCGACTTGACGTCGGCCATCTGGATGGTTTCGCGGTAGGCCACCTGCGGCTTGCCGACGTTGGCTTCAACGTTGAACTCGCGCTTCATGCGGTCAACGATGATGTCCAGGTGCAGCTCGCCCATGCCGGAGATGATGGTCTGGCCGGATTCTTCGTCGGTCTTGACGCGGAACGACGGATCTTCCTGTGCCAGACGGCCCAGTGCCAGACCCATCTTTTCCTGGTCCGACTTGGTCTTCGGCTCGACAGCCATCGAGATCACCGGCTCCGGGAACACCATGCGCTCGAGCACGATCGGTGCTTCAAGCGAGCACAGCGTGTCACCGGTGGTGGTGTCCTTCAGGCCAACGGCAGCCGCGATGTCACCAGCCAACACTTCCTTGATTTCTTCGCGGTTGTTGGAGTGCATCTGCAGGATGCGGCCGATGCGCTCCTTCTTGTTCTTCACCGAGTTCAGCACGGTGTCGCCACCGTTCAGGGTGCCCGAGTAGACACGGAAGAAGGTCAGCGCGCCAACGAACGGATCGGTGATGATCTTGAACGCCAGCGACGAGAACGGAGCCTTGTCATCCGACTTGCGGGTCATCTCGATGGAGTCATCGTCAACGTCGGTGCCCTTCACGTCCGGCACGTCGATCGGCGACGGCAGCAGCTGGATCACGCCGTCAAGCATGGCCTGCACGCCCTTGTTCTTGAACGCCGAGCCACAGAACATCGGCACGATTTCCACGGCCAGCGTACGGGTACGCAGGGCCTGGATGATCTCGCCTTCGTTCAGCTCTTCGCCGCCCAGGTACTTTTCCATCAGCTCTTCGCTGGCTTCAGCCGCGGTTTCGATCATGAAGGTGCGGGCTTCTTCAGCCGCAGCCAGCATGTCGGCCGGAACGTCGTCGTACTCGAACTTCATGCCCTGCGAAGCCTCATCCCAATGGATGGCCTTCATCTTGAGCAGGTCGACCACGCCCTTGAAGCCTTCTTCAGCGCCGATCGGCAGCTGCATCGGCACGGCGACAGCGCCGAGCTTTGCCTTCAGCTGATCACGGACCTTCAGGAAGTTGGCACCGGTACGGTCCATCTTGTTGACGAACGCGATGCGCGGCACCTGGTAACGGTTGGCCTGGCGCCACACGGTCTCGGACTGCGGCTGCACGCCACCAACGGCGCACAGCACGAAGACCGCACCGTCGAGCACGCGCAGCGAGCGTTCGACTTCGATGGTGAAGTCAACGTGCCCGGGGGTGTCGATGATGTTGAAACGGTGCTCCGGCAGGGACTTGTCCATGCCCTTCCAGAACGCGGTGGTAGCAGCGGACTGGATCGTGATGCCACGTTCCTGCTCCTGCTCCATCCAGTCCATGGTGGCGGCGCCGTCATGCACTTCACCGAGCTTGTGGCTCTTGCCGGTGTAGAACAGGATGCGCTCGGACGTGGTGGTCTTGCCGGCATCGATGTGGGCCATGATGCCGAAGTTACGGTAACGCTCGATAGGAGTGGTGCGGGCCACGGGAGCCTCTCAATTTCTTGGAATTCGGATGGCCGAACGCCGCCTTGCGGCGGCCTTCGGATTTAAGCAGCGCTCAAAGCGCTACAAGCAGCACCAACATGGGTGCCAGGGGCCCTGTTTCCAAGGCCCCCACAACTCACCAGCGGTAGTGAGCGAAGGCCTTGTTCGCTTCCGCCATACGGTGGGTTTCTTCGCGCTTCTTGATGGCGCCGCCGCGGTTTTCCGAAGCGTCCAGCAGTTCAGCAGCCAGCTTGCGCGGCATGGTGTTCTCGCCGCGCTTACGCGCCGAGTCGATCAGCCAACGCATGGCCAGAGCCATCTTGCGCGAAGCGCGCACTTCGACCGGCACCTGATAGGTGGCACCACCGACGCGACGCGACTTCACTTCCACGCCCGGAGCAACGTTGTCCAGTGCCTTCTGCACCAGCTCGATTGCGTTCGGGTTCTTTTCGCTGATCACGTCCATGGCGCCATAGACGATCTTTTCAGCAACGGACTTCTTGCCGCTCAACATGACCATGTTGATGAAGCGGGCAATGGTTTCGCTCTTGTGCTTCGGATCCGGCAGGACCGAACGCTGGGGAGTATTACCTTTACGTGACATGTCTTATTCCTCAGGCCTTCGGACGCTTTGCGCCGTACTTGGAACGCGCCTGACGACGCTTGGCAACGCCGGCGGCATCGAGCGAGCCACGGACGGTGTGGTAACGCACACCCGGCAGATCCTTGACGCGACCGCCGCGGATCAGGACCACGGAGTGCTCCTGCAGGTTATGGCCTTCACCACCGATGTAGGAAATGACTTCTTCCTGGTTGGTCAGGCGAACCTTTGCAACCTTGCGCAGAGCCGAGTTCGGCTTCTTCGGGGTGGTGGTGTACACGCGCGTGCAGACGCCACGGCGCTGCGGGCACTTGTCGAGTGCCGGCGAGGCACTCTTGTAGGTGGTGGCTTGGCGCGGCTTGCGCACCAGCTGGTTGATCGTCGCCATCAGTAGGTTCTTCTGATTGGGGCCGTAAAAAACGGCCAGGATGCGGAAATTGTAAAGCAGGCCAAAATTTTGGCCTGCTGAGACAGACGATTGTAGCAACTTGTCAAGAGCCCAGTCAAACAAGCCCATGCCAAGCCAGCCCTGATCCAGAGCTGTTACAGGGGTATCTCCATATGCCCCGTTCAGGTCGAACTGCCGGTCCGCGAACGGACCGGCCGATCAAACTACTTACTCTTCACCAGTTGCCGGTTCAGCTTCCGGTGCCACGACCGCCGGTTCAGCGACCACGGCCGGACCGGCCAGGGTTGCGATTTCCGAATCGGTCAGACCCGACGCGTTACGGCGGCGCTGGGCGTGGTACGCAAGGCCGGTACCCGCCGGAATCAGGCGGCCGACGATCACGTTTTCCTTCAGACCACGCAGGCCGTCGGAGGTGCCGCGCACGGCAGCCTCGGTCAGCACGCGGGTGGTTTCCTGGAACGAAGCCGCCGAGATGAACGACTCGGTGGCCAGCGATGCCTTGGTGATACCCAGCAGCACCGGCTCGAAACGTGCCGGCAGCTCGTTACGGGCGATCAGCTTGGCGTTCTCCTCGATCACGCGCTGGCGCTCGGCCTGCTCGCCATTGAGGAACTTGCTGCTGCCCTGGTCAACGATTTCCACCTTGCGCAGCATCTGACGCGAGATCACTTCAATGTGCTTGTCGTTGATCTTCACGCCCTGCAGGCGGTAAACGTCCTGGATTTCCTTGACCAAGTAACGGGCCAGTTCTTCCACGCCCTTCAAGCGCAGGATGTCCTGCGGGCTCGGCTCGCCGTCCACCACGGTTTCACCGCGGGTCACGTGCTCACCTTCGAACACGATGATCTGACGGTACTTCGGAATCAGCTCTTCGTGCTCCGAACCATCGGTGTCCTTGATGATCAGGCGCTGCTTGCCCTTGGTGTCCTTGCCGAAGCTGATGATACCCGAACGCTCGGCCAGGATCGCCGGGTCCTTCGGCTTGCGGGCTTCGAACAAGTCGGCAACGCGCGGCAGACCACCGGTGATATCGCGGGTCTTCGAGGCTTCCTGCGGGATCTTGGCAACCACGTCGCCCACGCCTACCGGCGCGCCATCCTGCAGATTGACGATCGAGCGCGGCGGCAGCAGGTACTGTGCCGGCAGGTCGGTGCCCGGGATGGTCAGGTCATTGCCCTTGCCATCGACGATGCGGACCAGCGGACGCAGATCCTTGGCCTGCGAGCCACGACGCTTCGGATCGGTGATTTCGCGCGAGGCCAGACCGGTCAGTTCGTCGGTCTTCTCGATCACGGTCACGCCATCGATGAAGTCGATGAAGCGCACGAAACCAGCCACTTCCGACACGATCGGGTGGTTATGCGGATCCCAGTTGGCCACGGTCTGGCCAGCCTTGATTTCCGCACCGTCCTTGACGCCAATGCTGGCACCGTAGGGCAGCTTGTAACGCTCACGCTCACGACCATGCGGGTCGAGCACGGAGATTTCACCCGAACGCGAGACCGCAACCAGCGAACCGCTGGCCTGCTCGACGTGCTTCAGGTTGGAGAACTTCACCGAACCGGTGGTCTTGACGGTGATGTTGTCGACCGCAGCCGCACGCGATGCCGCACCACCGATGTGGAACGTACGCATGGTCAGCTGGGTACCCGGCTCACCGATTGACTGAGCGGCGATGACGCCGACCGCTTCACCGATGTTGACGATGTGGCCACGGGCCAGATCGCGGCCGTAGCACAGGCCACAGACACCAAACGAGGAGGCGCAGGTGATGGTCGAGCGGACCTTGATGGTCTGCACGCCAGCTTCTTCCAGCTTGTTCACCCACTGCTCGTCGAGCACGGTGTTGCGGGTCACGATCGGATCTTCGTCGTTGCCCGGCAGGAACACGTCCTCGGCCACAACGCGACCCAGCACGCGGTCCTTCAACGGCTCAACCACGTCGCCGCCTTCCACGATCGGAATCATGGTCAGGCCTTCGGAGGTGCCGCAATCGACTTCGGTGATCACCACGTCCTGTGCCACGTCGACCAGACGACGGGTCAGGTAACCCGAGTTCGCCGTCTTCAACGCGGTATCGGCCAGACCCTTACGGGCACCGTGGGTGGAGTTGAAGTACTCCTGCACGTTCAGGCCTTCACGGAAGTTCGCCTTGATGGGCGTCTCGATGATCGAGCCGTCCGGACGCGCCATCAGGCCACGCATACCGGCCAGCTGACGGATCTGCGCCTGGCTACCACGGGCACCGGAGTCGGCCATGATGTACAGCGAGTTCATCGACTTCTGGTCGACCAGCTCACCGTCGCTGCCGACGACCTTCTCGGTACCAATGGTTTCCATCATCGCCTTGGCGATGCGCTCATTGGTGCGCGACCAGATGTCGACCACCTTGTTGTAGCGCTCGCCAGCGGTGACCAGACCGGACTGGTACTGCTCCTGGATTTCCAGCACTTCGGCTTCGGCTTCGCCGAGGATGCCCTTCTTCTCGTCCGGGATCAGCATGTCGTCGATGCCGATCGACACGCCAGCGCGGGTTGCGTAAGCGTAGCCGGTGTACATCAGTTTGTCGGCGAACACCACGGTGTCCTTCAGACCCAGCAGACGGTAGCTCTGGTTGATCAGGCGCGAGATGTTCTTTTTGGTCATCTCGGTGTTGCACAGCTCGAACGGCAGGCCTTCCGGCATGATCTCGCTCAGCAGTGCGCGGCCGACGGTGGTGTCGACGATCGAGGTCTTCTTGACCTTGTTGCCGTCTTCGTCACGCTCGACCTGCACGATACGCACCTTGACGCGGGCGTGCAGCTCAACCAGACGGTTGTCGTAGGCACGCTTCACTTCGTCGGTGTTCGCGAACACCATGCCCTCGCCCTGCTTGTTCACCAGCGAGCGCGCCATGTAGTACAGGCCCAACACGACGTCCTGCGACGGCACGATGATCGGCTCGCCGTTGGCCGGCGACAGGATGTTGTTGGTGGACATCATCAGCGCACGCGCTTCCAGCTGGGCTTCCAGCGAGAGCGGCACGTGGACGGCCATCTGGTCACCGTCGAAGTCGGCGTTGAATGCGGTACAGACCAGAGGATGCAGCTGGATGGCCTTGCCTTCGATCAACAGCGGTTCGAACGCCTGGATGCCCAGACGGTGCAGGGTCGGCGCACGGTTCAGCAGCACCGGATGTTCGCGGATGACTTCTTCCAGGACGTCCCAGACTTCGCCTTCTTCGCGCTCGACCAGCTTCTTGGCAGCCTTGATGGTGGTAGCCAGGCCACGACGCTGCAGCTTGGCGAACACGAAGGGCTTGAACAGCTCAAGCGCCATCTTCTTCGGCAGGCCGCACTGGTGCAGCTTCAGGTACGGACCCACGGTGATCACCGAACGGCCCGAGTAATCGACGCGCTTGCCCAGCAGGTTCTGACGGAAGCGACCCTGCTTACCCTTGATCATGTCGGCCAGCGACTTGAGCGGGCGCTTGTTGGTGCCGGTGATGGCACGGCCGCGACGGCCGTTGTCCAACAGGGCGTCGACCGACTCCTGCAGCATGCGCTTTTCGTTGCGCACGATGATGTCCGGAGCGTTGAGCTCCAGCAGGCGGCGCAGACGGTTGTTACGGTTGATGACGCGGCGGTAAAGATCGTTCAGATCCGAGGTCGCGAAGCGGCCACCGTCCAGCGGTACCAGCGGGCGCAGATCCGGCGGCAGCACCGGCAGCACGGTCATCACCATCCACTCCGGGCGGTTGCCCGACTCGAGGAAGGCTTCGACCAGCTTGATGCGCTTGGTCAGACGCTTGAGCTTGGTTTCCGAACCGGTCGAGGCAATTTCCTCGCGCAGGCGGACCATTTCGGCCTGCAGGTCGATGGTGCGCAGCAATTCGTACACGGCCTCGGCGCCCATGGCGGCGTCGAAGTCATCGCCGTGTTCCTGGCGTGCCTGCAGGTACTGTTCTTCGGTCAGCAGCTGACGGCGCTCCAGGGCGGTCAGGCCCGGCTCGGTCACCACGTAGGCTTCGAAGTACAGCACGCGCTCGATGTCACGCAGGGTCATGTCCAGCATCAGGCCGATGCGCGACGGCAGCGACTTGAGGAACCAGATGTGCGCGACCGGCGATGCCAGGTCGATGTGGGCCATGCGCTCGCGACGCACCTTGGCCAGGGTGACTTCGGTGCCGCACTTTTCGCAGACGACGCCGCGGTGCTTCATGCGCTTGTACTTGCCGCACAGGCACTCGTAGTCCTTGACCGGTCCGAAGATGGCGGCGCAGAACAGGCCGTCACGTTCCGGCTTGAAGGTACGGTAGTTGATCGTTTCCGGCTTCTTCACTTCGCCGAAGGACCACGAACGGATCAGGTCCGGCGAGGCCAGCGCGATCTTGATCGCGTCGAAGTCCAGCGTCTGGCGCTGCTGGTTGAAGAGGTTGAGCAGGTCTTTCATGGTGTTCTCCGAAAGGAGGAAATCTGTGTCGATGGGCTGTCAGTCAGTGCTGGCGGGGCTTATGCATCACTGCAGCAGCGCCTGCGCAATCAACCGCCTTCCAGTTCCATGTTGATGGCCAGCGAGCGGATTTCCTTCACCAAAACGTTGAAGGATTCCGGCATGCCCGCGACCATCTCGTGCTCACCGTCGACGATGTTCTTGTACATCTGGTTACGGCCCTGTACGTCATCGGACTTCACCGTCAGCATTTCCTGCAGGGTGTAGGCCGCGCCGTAGGCTTCCAGTGCCCAGACTTCCATTTCACCGAAGCGCTGACCACCGAACTGCGCCTTACCACCCAGCGGCTGCTGGGTAACAAGCGAGTACGGACCGGTCGAACGGGCATGCATCTTGTCGTCGACCAAGTGGTTCAACTTCAGGTAATGCATGTAGCCGACCGTGGTCTTGCGATCGAAGGCTTCGCCGGTGCGGCCGTCATACAGCTGCATCTGCGTCTTGCTGGCGTTGAAGCCCAGACGAGCGGTTTCCGGTGCTTCATCCGGGTAAGCCAGATTCAGCATCTCGCGGATTTCTTCTTCCGCTGCACCGTCGAACACCGGGGTTGCCATCGGCACGCCGTCGGTCAGGTTCTTGGCCAGGTTCAGCAGTTCTTCGTCGCTGAACTGGGACAGGTCCACGCGCTGCTCGGAAATGGCCGAGTCATGGTTGTAGATCTTGCCCAGGAACTCACGCAGCTCGCTGACCGCACGCTGCTGTTCCAGCATGCCCTGGATGCGCTTGCCCAGGCCCTTTGCGGCCCAGCCCAAGTGCACTTCCAGAATCTGGCCGATGTTCATACGCGACGGCACGCCCAGCGGGTTCAAGCAGATGTCCACGGTGTTGCCGTCAGCCATGTACGGCATGTCTTCGACCGGCACCACGTTGGAGACCACACCCTTGTTACCGTGGCGGCCTGCCATCTTGTCACCCGGCTGGATGCGACGCTTCACGGCCAGGAACACCTTGACCATCTTCAGCACGCCCGGTGCCAGATCGTCGCCCTGGGTGATCTTGCCGCGCTTGTCGGCGAAGCGACGCTCGAATTCCTTCTCGTGAGCCTGGATCTGCATCTGGGCACGTTCGATGGCATCGGATGCGTCGTCGTCCTTCATGCGCAGGGTGAACCAGTCGGACTTCTTCAGACCGTCCAAGAACGCATCGGTGATCACGTCACCCTTCTTCAGGCTGGCGCCGCCGTTGGCAACCTTGCCCACGAGCTGCGAACGCAGACGTGCGTAGATGGCGCCTTCCAGGATGCGGAACTGGTCGTCGAAGTCCTTCTTGACGCGCTTGATCTCGTTTTCCTCGATCTGGCGGGCGCGCTTGTCCTTCTCGATGCCGTCGCGGGTAAAGACCTGCACGTCGATGACGGTGCCGTCCATGCCCGGCGGAACGCGCAGCGAGCTGTCCTTAACGTCGGAAGCCTTCTCGCCGAAGATCGCGCGCAGCAGCTTCTCTTCCGGGGTCAGCTGGCTCTCGCCCTTCGGCGTGACCTTGCCAACCATGATGTCGCCGGAGCGAACTTCCGCACCGATGTACACCACGCCGGATTCGTCCAGACGATTCAGGGCCTGCTCGGACACGTTCGGGATATCGGCGGAAATTTCCTCCGGCCCCAACTTGGTGTCACGCGCAACGCAGGTCAGTTCTTCGATGTGGATCGTGGTGTAACGATCCTCTTCCACCACACGCTCGGACAGCAGGATGGAGTCTTCGAAGTTGTAACCGTTCCACGGCATGAAGGCGATCAGCATGTTCTGACCCAGCGCCAGTTCACCGATATCGGTGGACGGGCCATCGGCCAGCACGTCGCCGCGCGCGATCACGTCACCCACGTTCACCAGCGGACGCTGGTTGATACAGGTGTTCTGGTTCGAACGGGTGTACTTGATCAGGTTGTAGATATCCACGCCGGCATCTGCCGGATCGGTGATCTCGTTCTCGTTGGCCTTGACCACGATGCGGCCGGCGTCGATCTGCACGATCTCGCCACCACGCAGTGCGTTCACGGTCACACCGGAGTCACGTGCCACGGCACGTTCGATACCGGTACCCACCAGCGGCTTCTGCGCACGCAGGGTCGGCACGGCCTGACGCTGCATGTTGGCGCCCATCAGTGCGCGGTTTGCGTCATCGTGCTCCAGGAACGGAACCAGTGCCGCAGCGACCGACACGGTCTGCATCGGCGAGACGTCCATGAAGTGGACTTCTGCCGGCGGCTTGAGCAGCGACTCACCCTGGAAGCGGCACGGTACGAACTGCTCGGTGAGCATGTTCTTGGCATCGGTCAGGGCGTTGGCCTGGGCGATGACGTACTCGTTTTCTTCGATGGCCGACAGGAACTCGATCTCGTCGGAGACCTTGCCGTCATGCACCTTGCGGTACGGGGTTTCCAGGAAGCCGTACTTGTTGGTACGTGCGAACACGGCCAGCGAGTTGATCAGGCCGATGTTCGGGCCTTCCGGCGTTTCAATGGTGCAGACGCGGCCGTAATGGGTCGGGTGCACGTCGCGCACTTCGAAGCCAGCGCGTTCGCGGGTCAGACCGCCCGGGCCAAGTGCCGAGACGCGACGCTTGTGCGTCACTTCGGACAGCGGGTTGTTCTGATCCATGAACTGCGACAGCTGTGAGGAGCCGAAGAATTCCTTGATCGCGGCAGCAACCGGCTTGGCGTTGATCAGTTCCTGCGGGGTCAAGCCTTCCGACTCGGCCATCGACAGGCGCTCCTTGACCGCGCGCTCGACGCGGACCAGGCCCACGCGGAACACGTTCTCGGCCATTTCACCGACCGAACGCACGCGACGGTTGCCCAGGTGATCGATGTCATCGACCACGCCACGACCGTTGCGGATCTCGGTCAGCACCTTGATCACGTCAAGGATGTCCGAACCTTCGCCGTGTGCGGCGACCAGGCGCTTGGATTCCTCGTCGTTGCGCTCGCCGAAGTACTTGCGGTCGTACAACACCGACTCACCGGTGACTTCCTTGCGGCCGACACGACGGTTGAACTTCATGCGGCCAACCGTGGACAGGTCGTAGCGCTCGAAGGTGAAGAACAGGTTGTGGAACAGGTTCTGCGCGGCGTCCTTGGTCGGCGGCTCGCCCGGACGCATCATGCGATAGATTTCGACCAGCGCTTCGAGCTGGGTCTTGGTGCCATCGATGCGCAGGGTGTTGGACAGGTACGGGCCACGATCCAGGTCGTTCACCCACAGCGTGCCCACTGCATCAACGCCCGCCTTGCGGAAGTTCTGCAGCTGCTCATCGCTGATTTCGTCATTGGCCTGGGCCAGCAACTCACCGGTATTGGCATCAACCACGTCATGCGACAGGATGCGGCCGACGATGTAATCGTCCGGCACGGCCAGGGCAGCAATGCCCGACGCCTGCAGCTGCTTGATGTGGCGCGCGGTGATGCGCTTGCCTGCTTCCACGATGACCTTGTCGCCGTCAGCCAGGTCGAAGTTCAGCGTTTCGCCGCGCAGACGCTCCGGCACCAGCTCCAGCTGCACGCCTTCGTCCGGGTTGATGTGGAAGGTGTTGACCTCGAAGAACTCGGCCAGCATCTCTTCGTTGTTGTAGCCCAGCGCACGCAGCAGCACCGACACCGGCAACTTGCGGCGGCGATCGATACGGGTGAACAGTGCGTCCTTCGGGTCGAACTCGAAGTCCAACCAGGAACCGCGGTACGGAATGATGCGGGCGCTGTACAGCAGCTTGCCCGAGCTGTGGGTCTTGCCACGATCGTGGTCGAAGAAAACGCCCGGCGAACGGTGCAACTGCGACACGATGACGCGCTCGGTACCGTTGACGATGAAGGTGCCGTTGCCAGTCATCAATGGGATTTCGCCCAGATAGACTTCCTGCTCCTTCACATACTTGATCGCCTTGGTGGACGACTCGCGGTCGTAGATGACCAGGCGCACGGTGACGCGCAGCGGCGCGCCGTAGCTCATGCCACGCTGACGGCACTCGCGCTCGTCAAACACCGGGTCGCCCAGCTTGTAGCCGACGTATTCCAGGGCAGCATTGCCGCTGTAGCTGGAAATCGGGAACACCGATTTCAGCGCAGCATGCAGGCCGTGGTCGGAGCGCTTGGCCGGGTCGATGTTTTCCTGCAGGAATTCGCGGTACGAATCAACCTGGATCGCGAGCAGGAACGGCACCTCGAGGATCGAGCGCTGCTTGCCGAAATCTTTGCGGATGCGCTTTTTTTCGGTGTACGAATAGGACGTCATGAGGTCTTCCACCTTGTTGTGCGAGCCGTGCGTCCACGACCCGTAAGGAAATCTTGAAATTGTCAGTTGGAAGTCGCTGGTATTGCCGGCACCAGCACGCCTTCTATTGCTACTTCCAACTGCCAACTCGCTTGTATCGGCTGCGGGTCACCCCATCGTCTGGAGCGCAGCGCCTGACACTTGCCACGTTGGTCTTTCTATTGCCTGCCAGGCACGCCCGGCATTACAACGGTTTGAAACGACCAAAGGCCGGGGGCTTTACGCCCCCAGCCTTGGCTGCATCGCCGTGAATCGATGACGATGCAAGAACTGATTACTTCAGCTCGACGGTCGCGCCGGCGGCTTCCAGTTCCTTCTTGAACTTGTCAGCGTCTTCCTTCGAAGCGCCTTCCTTCACGACGCCGCCGGCTTCAGCCAGGTCCTTCGCTTCCTTCAGGCCCAGGCCGGTGATGGCGCGGACAGCCTTAATCACTTCGACCTTCTTGGCGCCGGCATCCTTCAGGATGACGTTGAATTCGGTCTGCTCTTCAACAACAGCAGCCGGGCCAGCAGCAGCAACTGCAACCGGGGCAGCAGCCGAGACGCCGAACTTCTCTTCGATGGCCTTGACCAGCTCCATCACTTCCATCAGGGACTTTTCGGCGATCGCGTCGACGATCTGATCGTTGGTAAGGGACATTTTGATTACCTTTTAAAAATATTCTGGATTGAGGTTCCGTGCGGAACCACGTGGACGTCGAGCTTAGACGGCTTCAGCTTCAGCGGCCGGCTCGGCAGCTTCCGCTGCACCGCCTTCCTGCTTTTCACCGATAGCCTTGATGGCGCGGGCGAACATGGTGACCGGCTCGGTCAGGACGCGGGCCAACATGGCCAGTGCCTGATCACGGGTCGGCAACGATGCCAGCACGTCGACGTGGCTGGCCGGGAAAACTTCCCCGCCGATTGCCACGACTTTCGCCTTCAGCTTGTCGTTACCCTTGGCTGCATCCTTGATCAGGCGACCGGCTGCGCCGGGCTCCTCAAGCGAAAACGCATACAGCAGCGGACCAACCATCTGGTCTTTTGCAACTGCGAAATCGGTGCCTTCAACGGCGCGCGAGGCCAGCGTGTTCTTGACAACTTTCAAGAAAACACCGGTTTCGCGGGCCTGCTTACGCATCGCGGTCATTTGAGCGACCGTGGTGCCAGCGTATTCGGCTGCGATCAAGGAGTGAGCCTTGGCGGCGATGTCTGCCAGCTCGGCGACTACTTCTTGCTTCTGGGACAGATTGAGAGCCATTGCACTCCTCCGTTTAAGCGGGAATCGGTGATCCGGGATCAACGCAAGCGGGTTTCCACGCTGGTAAATCTCGAACTTCCAATCTCCACTTCAAACATATTCCGCTTACGGCTCCTAGCCGTGTGCGGTCCTGGGCGGCATCCGTCCTGGACGCCGGGAGCATCGGGTGATGCTCCGGTGGTGGCCGTTCTAGAGCTGGAGTGTGCAGACCTGGGTAAACCCAGACGTACGTGAACCAGAAAAATCCAGAAGGGCGGCACCATCTACGCAGGGTGATTCGAGAACGAATCGATTAAGCGACCTCGCTGTATCGGCGGCGACTCCCTGCCAAATCGAGCTTCCGTGCCCGTCGCCGATATGCGCTGACCGCGCCTGCGGTCTTTGACGGCTCCACGCAGGTCACCCTGCGCGACGCCTTCAAAATGACGGCCTCGGCACCAAAGGTACCGAGGCCGCTTTAAACAATTACTTCAGGGTCAGCGAGGACTGGTCAACAGTCACGCCCGGGCCCATCGTCGAGCTGACCGAAACCTTCTGCAGGTACAGGCCCTTCGAGGTAGCCGGCTTGGCCTTGATCAGATCCACCAGCAGTGCCTGCAGGTTCGACTGCAGCGCGCCGTTTTCGAAGCTGGCCTTGCCGATGGTGCAGTGGATGATGCCGGCCTTGTCAGTGCGGTAACGCACCTGACCCGACTTGGCATTCTTGACGGCTTCGCCCGGGTTGGCCGAAACAGTGCCGACCTTCGGGTTCGGCATCAAGCCACGCGGACCCAGCAGGGTGCCCAGCTTACCGACAACGCGCATCGCGTCCGGGGTAGCAATGACGACGTCATAGTTCAGATCGCCGGCCTGCATCTTCTCAGCCAGGTCGTCCATGCCGACGGCTTCGGCGCCAGCGGCCAGGGCTTCGTCAGCCTTGGCACCGGCCGGAGCGAACACGGCAACGCGGACCGACTTGCCGGTACCGGCCGGCAGCACGGTGGAACCGCGCACCTGCTGGTCGGACTTCTTGGCGTCCACGCCAAGACGCACAGCAACGTCGATCGACTCGACGAACTTGGCCTTGGTGGCGGTCTTCAGGATGTTGATTGCGTCCTCGAAGGCATACGCCTTGCCCGGGACAACGGCGGCCTTGATGGCCTTCTCACGCTTATTCAGTGCCATCAGATTAACCCTCTACCACCAAGCCCATGGAACGGGCAGAGCCCGCAATCGTACGCACGGCGGCGTCAAGGCTGGCAGCCGTCAGATCGGGCTCCTTCGCCTTACAGATTTCTTCCAGCTGCGCACGCGTCACCTTGCCCACCTTGTCGGTGTTCGGCTTCTTCGAGCCCGAAGAAATGCCAGCGGCCTTCTTCAGCAGCGTGGTCGCCGGGGTGCTCTTGGTGATGAAGGTGAACGTACGGTCCGAATAGGCCGTGATGATCACCGGCACCGGCAGACCCGGCTCGAGCTTCTGCGTTGCGGCGTTGAACGCCTTGCAGAATTCCATGATGTTCAGGCCGCGCTGACCCAGCGCAGGACCGACCGGCGGCGAGGGATTGGCCTGGCCGGCCTTTACCTGCAGCTTGATATAACCAACTACTTTCTTTGCCATTGAAGTGCTCTCCGGGTGCTAGCGCCTTGCGACAACAGGCTCCCCATCGGACCGGGAATCACGCGTCCCGGCATCGCGTTATGAAATCGCACCAAAGGCCACCTCGCGGCAGCCCTTGATTTGCTCCCGCATTGGGGAGCCGAAAATTGTAGCAGCTTTTTGCGACGCCACCTGAACAGGCGGCGAGCAGTGCCTCAGATCGCTTTCTCGACCTGGCCGAACTCGAGTTCGACCGGGGTGGCGCGACCGAAAATCAGCACCGAGACGCGCACGCGGCTCTTTTCGTAGTTGACTTCTTCGACGACGCCGTTGAAATCGTTGAACGGGCCTTCGGTGACACGGACCATCTGACCCGGCTCGAACAGCACCTTCGGACGCGGCTTCTCGACACCTTCCTGAACACGATTCAGGATTGCAGCGGCTTCGCTGTCCTGGATCGGCAGAGGACGGTCAGCGGTGCCACCGATGAAACCCATGACCTTCGGGGTTTCTTTCACCAAGTGCCAGCTTTCATTGTCGATGCGCGGTATACCGGCTTCTTCGTGAGTCTCGATCTGTACCAGCACGTAACCCGGGAAGAACTTACGCTCGGAGCGGCGCTTCTGGCCTGCGCGCATTTCCACCACTTCTTCAGTGGGGACCAGCACATCACCAAAAAGATCCTGCATCTCGTCACGCGCGATGCGATCACGCAGCGCCTGCGCAACCGATTTCTCAAAACCTGAATAGGCGTGAACGACGTACCAACGCTTCACAGATATCTCCTTAACGACCCAAGAACCACTGGGTCAGCTTCTGGATCACGAAATCAAAGCCACCCAATAGCAGGCTCAGCACGATCACCACCACAACCACCACCCACGTCATGCGGATAGCTTCCTGGCGGGTCGGCCACACAACCTTGCGCAGCTCGAAACGGGATTCAGAAAGGAACTCAATTGTCTGACGACCCTTCGTGGTCAGCATGAACACTGCACCACCAGCCACCAGACCCAAAACCACTGCCAGCGCACGCCACTGACCGGCCCACGCGCCCAGCTGGGCAGCACGCGGCTGATCGGCAAACCAGAACCAGACAAACAAACCCGCCAGCACCAACAGCGCAGCGCCGACGTACTTGACGATATCACCACCCGATGAAGCGGCGGACTTGGAATGTTCGATCTTGCTGTTCATCCGACTCTTGTAGCTGGTGCGACCAAGGTCACTGGATAGAGAGTTGCAAGTGGCACGCCAGGAGGGACTCGAACCCCCAACCTGCGGTTTTGGAGACCGCTGCTCTGCCAATTGAGCTACTGGCGTATGACTTGACTATTGCACATCACCTTAGACGGCGAAGGCGGACCGAGTTACCCGGCCCGCCTTTCGCGCAACCAACAGCGTTTACTGCTGGCGCTACAGGCTTATTAAGCGACGATCTTAGCAACCACGCCGGCGCCGACGGTACGGCCACCTTCACGGATTGCGAAGCGCAGGCCTTCGTCCATTGCCACCGGGTTGATCAGGGTGACGGTCATCTTGACGTTGTCGCCCGGCATCACCATCTCGACGCCTTCCGGCAGCTCGCAAGCGCCGGTGATGTCGGTGGTACGGAAGTAGAACTGCGGACGGTAGCCCTTGAAGAACGGGGTGTGACGGCCGCCTTCGTCCTTCGACAGAACGTAGACTTCGGCTTCGAACTGGGTGTGCGGCTTGATCGAACCCGGCTTGGCCAGAACCTGGCCACGCTCGACGTCGTCACGCTTGGTGCCGCGCAGCAGCAGACCGGCGTTGTCGCCTGCCTGACCCTGGTCGAGCAGCTTGCGGAACATTTCCACGCCGGTGACGGTGGTCTTCTGGACCGGACGGATACCGACGATTTCGATTTCTTCGCCGACCTTGATCACACCGCGCTCGATACGACCGGTCACCACGGTGCCGCGGCCCGAGATCGAGAACACGTCTTCCACCGGCATCAGGAACGGCTTGTCGACGTCACGCTCCGGGGTCGGGATCCAGCTGTCCAGTGCATCGACCAGCTTCAGGATGGCCGGCACGCCGATGTCGCTCTGGTCGCCTTCCAGCGCCATACGAGCCGAACCGTGCACGATCGGGGTGTCGTCGCCCGGGAAGTCATACTTGCTCAGCAGCTCGCGGACTTCCATTTCGACCAGTTCCAGCAGCTCGGCATCGTCAACCATGTCGGCCTTGTTCAGGAACACGACGATGTACGGCACGCCGACCTGACGCGACAGCAGGATGTGCTCGCGGGTCTGCGGCATCGGGCCGTCAGCAGCCGAACAGACCAGGATCGCGCCGTCCATCTGGGCAGCACCGGTGATCATGTTCTTGACGTAGTCAGCATGGCCCGGGCAATCCACGTGGGCGTAGTGACGCGAAGCAGATTCGTACTCAACGTGCGCGGTCGAGATCGTGATACCACGAGCCTTTTCTTCCGGCGCGGCATCGATCGAGGAGTAATCCTTGAACTCGCCACCGAAGCGCTCTGCACCGATCTTGGTCAGCGCGGCAGTCAGCGTGGTCTTGCCATGATCGACGTGGCCGATGGTGCCGACGTTGACGTGCGGCTTGGTACGCTCGAACTTGCTCTTGGACATGGCTGCTTCTTCTCGGTAACAGGGTTAGTTGTGCACTATCTGCGAAAGATGGTGCTCACGAAAGGAATCGAACCTTCGACCTCCTCCTTACCAAGGAGGTGCTCTACCGACTGAGCTACGTGAGCGAGTTGTCTATTATGCCGTGTTTTTTCGTTTCGTTCAATGGAGCGGGAGACGGGAATCGAACCCGCACCATTAGCTTGGAAGGCTAAGGTTCTACCGTTGAACTACTCCCGCACCGGGAAAACACGTCACAACATAAAACTGGTGGAGGGAGGTGGATTCGAACCACCGAAGGCGTAAGCCAGCAGATTTACAGTCTGCCCCCGTTGGCCGCTTGGGTATCCCTCCATTCCACTCCCTTGTCGAGGACCGCGGCCTTGCCGGTCAGGGGTGGGTGAGCTCGCTATTTTGGTGATCAGCGCCGATGCTGTCAACAGAAATCTTCACATTCGGTGAAATTTCTTTTTCTGCACCGGCGGTGCCGATCACTCGCCGGGCATCTTAATCTTTTCGTCGGCAAAAATCGCCACGTGCGGCACACCATCTGCACCAATCCAACCGCGATACATGCCTTCGGTGTTGAACGGAAATGCAGCCTTGCCATCCGCAGACAGAACGATACCGCCACCATCACCGCCGAGCTCAGGGATGCGCTTGACGATCACTTCATCGCCCGCCTGTGCGGGCGTTTCCTTCAAGTACTTCATACGCGCACAGATCTCATGCGCGACGGACAGGCGAATGTAGTACTCACCCCAGCCGGTACCTGATACCGCGCACTGGTCGCTGGCATACGTACCCGCACCGATGATCGGCGAATCGCCAACACGTCCATAGCGCTTGTTGGTCATGCCGCCCGTGGAAGTACCCGCGGCGAGCTTGCCCTGGCTGTCCAGCGCAACCGCACCGACGGTGCCGAAATGCTTGGCGGTTTCCAGATCGACATGCGCCTGCCCCGCCGCCTCTTCCTTCAATGCACGCTGCAGCTGTTCCCAGCGCTTCTCGGTGCGGAAGTAAGACGGATCCACCAGTTCGACCTTCTGCTCTGCGGCAAACATCTCCGCACCCTGCCCCACCATCATCACGTGCGGGGAATGCTCCATCACCGCGCGCGACAGCAGGATCGGGTTCTTGACGGTGTGTACACCGGCGACAGCACCGGCGCGCAGCGTGGCGCCATCCATCAACGAGGCATCCAACTCATTCTTGCCGTCATGGGTGAACACCGCGCCCCGCCCTGCATTGAAGGTCGGATCGTTCTCCAGCACGGTGATCGCGGCAGTCACTGCATCCAGCGCAGACTTGCCAGCAGCCAAGGCCTGATGGCCTTGGCGCAACGCCTCGGTCAACGCCGCGCGTGCTGCACGCTCCTCTGCAGCGCTGAAATCCTTGCGCTCCACGCCTGCCCCGCCATGGATGACCAACAAGGGAGAGACCTCGGCTGCCGCGACGCCCCCCGAGGACAGCGACGCCAGGCCCAGCAATACTGCAGAAGTCAGCTTCATGTTTCTTCACTCCCGAATTGAACCCCGATTCTAGGCAGGTGCCAGCCACTCTGAACAGTTACCAAAGTCGCCTGCGCTTCTTCCTGGCACCAGCCGAGCCCACCCCTCGCCTGTAGCAGCCACTCCCAAGGGCAACAAAAAAGGGGCCGAAGCCCCTTTGTCTGTTGACCGCGAGCACTCAGTTGGGATGCAGCTCCAGCTCGCCGTCGACGACACTGGCCATCGCAGTGAAGGCAGCGTTGTCGACCTTGAACCCATCCAGCTGCAGACGACTGCCCGCCCCCACGCCAGTCACGGGAATGGAACTGAACTCCAAGGGCTCACCATTGCTCAGGCGATCTGCCGTGTGCCGCGGCATCACCAGCCACGCATAGCCATCAACCAGCGAGTACACCCGGCCACGGCCATCCGCCTCCACGCACAAGGCGGTGTCCTCATCGACGCCGATGCCGACGATATCGTCCTGGCCTTTTTCCTGCGCGGCGCGCGCGACAAACACAATCAACCGCCCCAGACGATCGCGCTTGGCGAAGTGGGTATCGGTCACTACGTTGGACAGGTAGGGCATGGTCAGGAAATCCCGGTCCATGGTCACCTTGCTCCCCATCGGGTCGCTCAATGCGGCCGGTGAATTGACACTACCCCCATCCAGCGCGCCATAGGCGTAGCCGCCGAGGATGGCCAGGCCAGCACTGGTACCGCCGATCGGCTTACCGGCACGGACATGCTCATTGAGCAGATTATTGAGCTCGGTGCCCTTCCAGAAGCGGATGTAGCGCGACTGGTCACCGCCGGCGATGAAGATCGCGTCCGCGCCACGCACCACCCGCAGCACGGCCGGATCATCGGCCGCCTTGCGGCTGTCGAACACCAGCGTCTGCACTGCAGTGACGCCACCGATGTCGTAGTACAGCTCTTTCTGCATGTTGTCGTCACCAGAGGCGCGCAGGATCACCACGCGGCCGTGCCCGGCACGCTCAACCCACCAGTGGAATGCCTCTGGCACCCAGTCGCCGCCGCCCATCAACATCATGGCCGCTTCGGTCTTGCCCGGGCGCGGCGCATCGAGATCACCTACTTCGTAATAGTGGTAACCAGCAGCGCTTATGCCACGCGAATCCTCGGCGTGAAGCACGCCTGCCGTGGCGAAAGCAGCCACGACCAAAGCCAGCCGCCCCAACCAGGAACTCTTACGTTTCATAACAACCTCAATCTGATGCATGTAACCGCTTACAGCTGTAATGCCAGACTTTTCGGCAGTGGTCAAGCGTGTAAAAAAGGTGTTAGATGATGTGGACCCATTCACATTACAGACAGGGTTGGCCGGCATTCCCCTACATGCCGACAGGATAAATCCGGACACTTTTCATCAGAGAGCTGATTCATGCGTAAGCACGCAATGGTGTGTTCAATCCAACTGGCCCTGCTGTCGATGGCCGCCCCCGCCCTGGCGCAGACCGCCGCCCAAGGCCAACCGCAACAGCTCGACACGGTGCAGGTCACCGGCTCGCGCATCCCGCGCGCCCAGGTCGAAGGCCCGGCGCCGGTCACCGTAGTGACCGCAGAACAGATCAAGTCCGCTGGCTTCACCTCGGTTCCGGACGTATTGCGCTCCTTGAGCCAGAACAGCGGCAGCACGCAGGGACAGCAGAACACCACTGGCGCTCAGTCCACCCCTGGCGCGCAGGCAGTTGATCTGCGCGGCCTGGGCCCGAACCACACCCTGGTACTGGTAAACGGTCGGCGCATCGCCGACTTCCCGCTGCCGCTCAATGGCCGCAGCAACTTCACCGATGTCGGCAACATCCCGCTAGGCATGATCGACCGGATTGAAGTGCTGACCGGTAGCGCCTCGGCGGTGTACGGCTCGGACGCGATGGCCGGCGTCATCAACTTCATCCTCAAGAAGTCCACCGATGGCACCACCTTCGACTACCGCTTTGGCGACACCAGCCGCGGCGGTGGCTCATCGCAGAATTTGACGATCACCACCGGCTTTGAGCAGGACAAGTTCAGCGGCATCGTCGGCGTTGAGCTCATCAACAAGCGCCCGCTGTGGGGCACCGACCGTAGCGTGCAGGATTCAACCTTGGATTCACCTGCTGCGGAACGCCAACTGCCGCGCCTGATCGCGCAGCTGCAGAACTGGGACGACGATGAAAACATCGCCCCGGCCGACAATTGCGCGGCGATGGCCGGCCTCAACGGCGGCACCACCGTGCTCGCCGAGAACGATTACGGCCCGTATTGCGGCAGCGAACGCGCCATTGCCTATCGCACCATCCAGAACGAGCGCAAAGGCTTCAATGCCTATGGCTCGTTCGAGTATCGGTTCAACGATGCGCTGTCGTGGTTTGCCGATGTCCAGCTTGGCCAGCAGAAGGTCAAGCTGCTTACCGGCACCAATGGCAATGATGTCGCCAGCGACCACATGGGCTGGGAGTTCCATGACCCGAACTCGGAAGGCAACTACCGCAACAAGATCTTCTACAACGCCACTACCGAGCGTTATGAGAACTGGGCACGCCAGTTCACCCCGGAGGAAATGGGCGGCCTGCGCAACCGCATGAACACCACCACCCAGAAGACGTTTGCGGTAACTACCGGCCTGAAGGGCATGTTCGCCGAGGAATGGAACTGGGAAGCCGCCTACAACCACTCCCAGTACAAGGCGGATGTAAAGATGCCGCGTATCAAGGCAGCCGCAGCCAATCGCCTGTTCCTGGGCGAACTGCAGGGCTATGACGATGACGGCATCGCGATCTACACCCCGGATCCGGCACGCCTGTTCACGCCACTGACCCAGGCCGAGTTTGCCTCGATCGCGGCAATGTCCACGTTCCGCCCGGAAGCCAAGAACGACAACCTCAGCTTCACCGTCGATACCGCCTCGCTGTTCTCGCTGCCTGCAGGTGACGTCGGCTTCGCTGGCGCTGTGGAGTACGGCGAGCAGTCCTACAAGATCAACCCCGATCCGCTTGCCCTCACCGAAGACGCCTATTACGGCCCGCGCTATGGCGATGGCAGCGGTGACCGTGATCATTGGAGCGCTGCCGGCGAACTGCGCCTGCCAATCGCCTCCAGCCTGCAGGCAAGCGTTGCCGGCCGCTATGACCGCTATAGCTACGGCAACAAGAGCCCGGGCAAGTTCACCTACAGTGCCGGCCTGGAATGGCGTCCGCTGGATACCTTGCTGCTGCGCAGTTCCTACGGAACCGGCTTCCGCGCACCTGACATGCACTACCTGTTTGCGGGGAACGACTACTACCGCACCCGCCTCGCCACCGACTACTTCCAGTGCCGCACTGCCGAGCCCGGTGTCACCGATGGCTACTGTTATGACGACGGCGGCTATGACGGCAGCACGTTCGACGTCTACAGCGGCAACATGAACCTGGATGAGGAAACCAGCAAGTCGTTCTCCGCTGGCTTTGTCTGGTCGCCGGTGGCCAACTTCGACCTGGCGGTGGATTACTACAAGATCCAGATCGAGAACCAGGTGCAGACGCAGGACCGCGAGCTTCTGCGCATCACCGAAGCCAACTGCCGCCTGGGCAGCACTGACAGTGGCGCAGCCGTCGACATCAACTCGCCTACCTGCGTGGACGCGTTGGCACGCGTGATCCGTGACGGTGACGGCAACATCACCAGCGTGCATTTCGGCCCGATCAACATCGCCAACGAGGAAACCTCGGGCATCGACGTGGCTGCCAACTACCGTCTGCAGACTGCGAACGCAGGCAATTTCAGCTTCACCGGCCAGTACAACTGGACCCATCGCCACACCCGCCAGCAGTTCCCTGGCGACCCCAAGGAAGACATGCTCGATGTCAGCTTCAGCGCCACCACGCTGCCGCGGGTGAAGTCGAACCTGGGCGTGAGCTGGGACAAGGGTGCCTGGGGCGCCAGCCTGTTCGGCAGCTATCTGGGCCGGGTTGCCAACTACGACAACGATGCATGGACCGAGGCCACCTGGCGCTTCAACGCCGGCGCCCGCTACGACATCACCGATCACCTGCGGGTGTCGCTGTCGGTCAACAACCTGTTCGACAAGATGCCGCCGAAGGACCCGACCTGGTCGAACTACCCGTACTACGACACCTCGTGGTTCGACAGCATGGGCCGCAGCTACTACTTGCAGCTCACCTGGAAGCTGGGCGGCAAGGCGCTGTAAGGCCTGGTTCCATGCATTGCCAACAAGGCCCGCCATTGGCGGGCCTTGTTGTTTGTGCGGCCCTCGGTGCTACCGCTGACCGACATTCCGGAGGCTACACAATGGGCTCTTCTCCACAGCTACTGTGTGCAATGGATGGAGAAGACTGTGGACAACTGCGTGCAGGCCTTGCGCTGCAATGCTTTCAGAATGATGGTCAAATTTTAGCCAATGCACTACAACGAAAGCATGCGGCTTTTTTGTAGGAGCGGCGAAAGCCGCGAAGCTCATGCACCATCAGGTTGCGTAGATGCCCTGAGCTTCACCATGCAAGCTTCGCGGCTTACGCCGCTCCTACAAAAGCAGCTGCCACACCCGTCTTGTGGGAGCGGCGTGAGCCGCGAAACACGTACATCATCAGGTTGCGTAGATGCTCGGAGCTTCAGCTGTGCCAGCCTCGCGGCTGACGTCGCTCCTACAAGCAAGCGTCTTGCACTGGAATTTCTCCACAACCGCTGTGTGCAATGAATGGAGAAGGCTGTGGACAACTGCGCGCAGGCCTTGCACTGCAATGCTTTCAAAATAGTGATCAAATTTTGACCACACAACAAACCCCGGATACAACAAGGCCCCGCAATGCGGGGCCTTGTTGGTACTGCAACATCCAAAGGATCAGACGTTGAAGCGGAAATGCAGCACGTCGCCTTCCTTGACGATGTAGTCCTTGCCTTCCAGACGCAGGCGGCCGGCTTCCTTGGCGCCCTGCTCACCCTTGAGGTTGATGAAATCCTCGTAGCTGATGGTTTCCGCACGGATGAAGCCACGCTCGAAGTCGGTGTGGATCACGCCAGCGGCCTGCGGCGCGGTCGAACCAGCACGCAGCTGCCATGCGCGGACTTCCTTCACACCTGCGGTGAAATAGGTCTGCAGGCCCAGCAGCTTGTAGCCGGCACGGATCACGCGGTTCAAGCCCGGCTCTTCCAGACCCAGGTCCTTGAGGAACTCGTCGCGGTCGGCGTCGTCCAGCTGCGCCATTTCTTCTTCGATGGCAGCACACACCGGCACCACTTCGGCACCTTCGGCTTCGGCGCGGGCACGCACCACGTCCAGCAGCGGATTGTTCTCGAAACCGTCTTCAGCGACGTTGGCGATATACATCAGCGGCTTCAGCGTGATCAGGAACATGTCACGGATCAGCGCCTTCTCATCGGCATCAAGGCCGGCGGCACGCGCCGACTTGCCCTGATCCAGTGCCGAAGCCAGCTTTTCCAGCACCGGCTTGCGGGCCAGTGCTTCCTTGTCGTTGGCCTTGGCCGCACGCGTAGCGCGATCCAGTGCCTTCAACACCGATTCCAGATCGGCCAGCGCCAGCTCGGTATCGATGGTTTCGATATCGGCGATCGGGTCGACCTTGTTGGCCACGTGGATGACGTTGCCGTCTTCGAAGCAGCGCACGACGTGGGCGATGGCATCGGTCTCGCGGATATGAGCCAGGAACTTGTTGCCCAGGCCTTCACCCTTGGACGCACCAGCGACCAGACCGGCGATGTCGACGAACTCCATCGTGGTCGGGATCACCCGCTCCGGCTTGACGATGGCAGCCAGCGCATCAAGGCGCGGATCCGGCACCGGCACCACGCCGGTGTTCGGCTCGATCGTGCAGAACGGGAAGTTGGCCGCAGCGATACCCGCCTTGGTCAGCGCATTGAACAGGGTCGACTTGCCGACATTGGGCAGACCGACGATGCCGCATTTGATACCCATGCTTGAACTCCCGTGAATGGAAAATCGGGAATGGAGAAGCGGAAGGGCCTGTTGCCGTTCCATTCCCCATTCCCCATTTTTCGCTCACTTGGTGGTGTGCAACCGCTTCATTGCTTCGCTGAAATCGCCGGCTACCGCCAACGGCATCACGTCGATGGCCGCATCGATGGCCTGTGCCATCAGTATGGCGTCGTCTGGCGACGGACGGCCCAGCACCCAACCCACCACGCGGTCCTTGTGACCGGGATGGCCGATGCCAAGACGCAGACGGTGGAACTTGCCATGACCGAGCAGACGGATGGTGTCACGCAGGCCATTCTGGCCACCATGACCGCCGTCGAACTTGAGCCGGGCCAGGCCGGGCGGCATGTCCAGTTCGTCGTGGGCAAGCAGGGTTTCTTCCGGCTCGATCTTCCAGAACCGCTGCGCGGCGGTGACCGATTTGCCAGACAGGTTCATGTAGGTCGCCGGCTTCAACAGCCATACCGGCTGTCCGGCAATCTCGACCTTGGCGACTTCGCCGAACAATTTGCTTTCCAACGCCCAGCGCGCGCCCTGCCGCTCTGCCAGGGCCTCAACGAAATGAAACCCAGCGTTATGCCGGGTTCGGGCGTGTTCGGGTCCGGGGTTGCCGAGACCAACGATCAATCGCAAGCCAGTCATCTGTCAGATACACCTGCTGCGCCCGCTCCGGAGAGCGGGCGCAACATAGCCGATTACTCGGCTGCTGCTTCTTCTGCAGCGGCGGTCTTGGCGATGACAACTGCGTCGTCATGGCCCTTGCCCAGCTTCAGTGCCGGGATTTCAACGCCAGCCGGCAGCTTCAGACCCGACAGGTAGATGATGTCGCCAGCCTTCAGCTCGCCCAGGTCGACTTCGATCGACTCCGGCAGATCCTTCGGCAAGCAGGCAATCGCCACTTCCTTCAGTTCGTGGGTGACCAGCACGTCGGCAGCCTTGCCAGCCGGCGAGGTGTCTTCGTTGATGAAGGTCAGCGGCACCGAAGCGTGCAGCACTTCATTTTCGTTCACGCGCTGGAAATCCAGGTGCATGACCAGCTGCTTGTACGGGTGACGCTGCATGTCACGCAGCAGCACCTTGTGGATGGTGCCGTCGAGGTTCAGGTCGATGATCGACGAGTAGAACCAATCGTTGAACTGGGCCAGCCAGATTTCGTTGTGGTTGAACTGGACCTTCACCGGCTCCTTGTCACCACCGTAAACGATACCCGGGACCACGCCTTCGTGACGCAGGCGGCGGCTCGCACCCTGACCTTGCACGTCACGACGGGCGACTTTGATTTCGTGGGAATTTGCCATTGTTGACTACTCTAGGTTGTTGCATCGCCTCGCGGCGTTGCGTAAAGACTCTTCCGCGACCAGAAGAGCCCGTGATGATCCCCGGCAAGCCGGGGACCGGATGCATCAATCCACGTACATCGAGCTGACCGACTCACCGAAGGCGATGCGGCGCATCGTCTCGGCCAGCATTTCGGCCACGCTGATCTGGCGGATCTTGGGACAGACGCGGGCCACTTCGGAAAGCGGAATCGTGTCGGTCACCACCAGCTCGTCGAGCTGGGAGTTGTTCAAATTGTCCACCGCCGGGCCCGAGAGCACGGCATGGGTGCAGTAGGCGGCGACCTTGAGTGCACCGCGCGCCTTGAGGGCAGCAGCGGCAGCACACAGGGTGCCGGCGGTGTCGACGATGTCGTCGACCATCACGCAGGTCTTGCCTTCAACGTCACCGATGATGTTCATCACGGTGGCAACGTTGGCACGCGGGCGGCGCTTGTCGATGATGGCCAGGTCGGCATCATCCAGGCGCTTTGCCACGGCGCGGGCGCGTACCACGCCACCTACGTCCGGGCTGACCACGATCAGGTTGTCGGTGCCGTAGACGCGCCAGATGTCGGCCAGCAATAGCGGCGACGCATAGACGTTATCGACCGGCATGTCGAAGAAACCCTGAATCTGATCGGCGTGCAGGTCGACCGTGAGGATCTGGTCGGTGTGCACGGCCGAGAACATCTTTGCAGCAACCTTTGCGGTGATCGGCACGCGCGAGGAACGCATGCGGCGATCCTGGCGGGCGTAACCGAAGTACGGCACCACCGCGGTGACGGAAGCGGCGCTCGCGCGCTTGAGCGCGTCGATGATCACCAGCAGTTCCATCAGGTTTTCGGCACTTGGAGCGCCGGTGGACTGAACCACGAAAACGTCCTGCTTACGCACGTTCTCCTGGATCTCGACCTGCACCTCACCATCGGAAAACTTGGAAACCAGTGCCTTGCCCGGTCTTACCCCGAGTTCCTTGCAGATGCTCTGCGCAAGGTGTTTATTGGCATTGCCGGAAAAGACCAGCAGGTTCGGGGAATCTTGCATGACAGCTCTCTCGGGCGGGGGCGAGTAGCAAATGGAAACGTGTTTACTGCAGTGATGGCGCGGGTGTGGCAGGCGCACATCCATTGCGCTTACAGCGTTGGGAGTGTGTGGCAGGGGCGGTAGGATTCGAACCTACGAATGCCAGGATCAAAACCTGGTGCCTTGGGCCTCTTGGCGACGCCCCTGCATCAAACAATTCCCGTCGTTTCCAGCGCATCAAGCAGTGGCGAGCGATCAACACCCGCAGCTACCCAAGCTCGCAGTTGCGACGGCAACTCCGCCAAGGCCTGCTCTGCAGCAGCGCGCGTAGCGAACTCGACGAAACAACCGCTTCCCGACCCCGTGAGTCGTGCCCGACCAATACCTGACAAGACCTGGAACGTCGCCTCGATGGCAGGTTCCCGGCGCCGTAGTACCGGCTCGAACGCATTTCCGAGGACGGTCCCGGAAGCGAAGTCCGCTATTTTCACGGGCTTGGCATCCCGCGTCAAATGCTGTGAACGAAAAAGTTCAGCCGTGGGCACATGAACACCCGGATCCACCAGCAAATACCACGCTTCCGGCAATTCTATCGGAGTCAGCAATTCGCCCACACCTTCGGCCCAGGCGCTGCGCCCGCGCACGAATACCGGTACGTCAGCACCTAGACCAACACCAAGCGCGGCCAGCGCGTCCTCGTTCAGCCCGGTGCCCCACAGTGCGTTCAGCGCCACCAGCACGGTTGCCGCATCGGAAGAGCCACCACCAAAGCCGCCACCGGCCGGAATCCGCTTTTCGACCCGGATATCGACACCTTTGCCGCAATTGGACACATTTTTCAGCGCAATAGCCGCACGAACCACCAGGTCATCGGCCTCGGCAACGCCTGCCACAGACGGGCCATCGCGGCGCACGTGACCGTCTTCACGCAGGCGCAAACCGATGCGGTCACCCCAATCCAGCAGCCGGAACACGGTCTGCAGCACGTGGTAGCCGTCAGCACGACGGCCGGTGATGTGTAGAAACAGGTTCAGCTTGGCTGGAGCCGGCCAGTACGACCAGCCCGCAGCGTCAACAACGGCAGTCATGGTGCGTCCGTACCCCATTCATCCACAATCAGACGAACCTTGGCATCGCCATTGACCGCCTCGATCCGCCGCGGCAGCGACGGACGCCCGGCGTCGGCCGGATACCAGTCCAGATAATCCACCTGCCAGCCCTGCTGGCGCAGCACCCGCGGCCGACCTTCGGCATCGAAACCGAGGTGCTCGGAGCTGGCACCGGCGCTAGGCAGGCCTCGCACCCACTGCGCCAGCTGGGCGACCGGAATTTCCCAGCCGGTGGCCTGCAACAGCAGCTGGCCGGCGTCATCAGCCGTGCGCGGGCCGCCTTCCAGCCCTTCCAGGCGCACCACCTGCCCCGGCTCGCCGCCACTGAGCTGCCAGCTCTGGCGGGTAACCGGCGCAGCCAGACTGACCTGATAGGCCTGCCCCTGCTGCAGCCAGTCGATCCGTCCGTTGCCGCCGTTGCGCCCCTTGCTGATCGCCACCCGGCCCTGGAATGACCAGTTCGGTTGCGCCTGCAAGGCAGCCTGCCGTTGCTGCTCCGCCGCCTGTGCCTGCGCGGACACCTGCGCCACTTCAGCCGCTACCGGCGCCGCCTGGCGCTTGGGCACCGAACCACAGGCCGCGAGCGTACCTACCACCAGCAGCGCCAACGGCGCCCGCCACATCATTACGTTCATACACCCAACTTTTCGATCGCACGCTGCAGCGCGCGGTTGTCCGGATCCAGCTTGCGGGCCTCGTCGAAGAAACGTTTGGCTTCGTCCTTCTGCCCCAGCACCCACAGCACTTCGCCTACGTGTGCAGCGATCTCCGGGTCCTTGTTCAAGGTCCAGGCACGGCGCAGATGCACCAGCGCCTCGTCGTTGCGACCCAGTCGATACAGCACCCAACCGTAGCTGTCGACGATGGCGGCATTGTCCGGCTCGGCCACGCGCGCACGGTCAATCAGCTCCAATGCCTCCTGGTAGCGCTGGGTGCGGTCGGCCAGGGTGTAGCCCAGCGCGTTCAGCGCCGCCACATTCTCGGGCTCGGCGACCAGCACCTTGCGCAGGTCAGCCTCGGCGCGCGGCACGTTGTCATTGCGCTCCCAGGCCAGCGCGCGGGCGTACAACAAGGCACTGTCATCAGGGAACGCAGCCAAGCCACGCGCCAACACATCGAACTCGGCCTTGGTCTGGCCATCACGCAGCTGCAGCTCGGATTCGAGCAGATAGGCGTCGCGGCGCACATCGTCGTCCAGTGAGGCATCGGCCTGCACCGCCTGCACCTCCTTGGCAGCGCGCGCCTTGTCCCCCATCAGGTGCAGCGCATTGACCGCACGCAGCTGCGCCTCACCGCGATGCTCGCCACCGGGCACGCCGTGATACCAATCCACGGCTTCCTGGTAGCGCTTCAGGTATTCGGCGATCTTGCCCAGCAGCAAGCGCTGGTCTGGATCGGGCTTGCTGGCCTTGGCCGCGATGTCCTGGTACAGCGCCAACAGCCCGGCATCGTCTTTCTGTTTGGCCAGCAGCGAGGCACGCATGCCCCAGCTCTGCAGGTTCTGCTCACCTACCGACAGCACATGCTCGGCGGCCGCGGTTTCACCCAGCGTGTCATAGGCGATGGCCAGCGCACCGCGCAGCTCGTCGTCCTTCTCCGCCTTGGACTCGATGCCCTTGAGCAGGGCCAGCGCCTCGTCCTTCTTGCCGGCCTGATTGAGCTGGGAAGCATGCAGCAGCGCCACCCGCGGCTCATCCGGGAAGCGCCGCACCACCTCGCCCACCATCCGCCGCGAAAGCTCCGGGCTCTCCATGCGCAGGGCCAGCCGGCCAAACTCCTGCCAGGCCTCCAGATCATTGGGGATCGCATTGGCATCCACCAGCATGCCCAGTACCTGTGCCGGCACCGCCGGGTCACGGCCACCGGTAGCCAGCGCCAGCAGCGCATAGCGCCAAGCGCGTGGCTCAGGTGAACGCAACACCGCCAACAATTCCTTGCGGGCCAGCTTGGCATCGCCATTACGCATGGCCAGCGCGCCGCGGGTGCCACGCACCGCTACCGAGCCGGGGTCGCGTTGCGCCCACAGCGTCAGCGCCTGTTCGGCGCGTTCAGCGTCATCGGCCAGCATGGCGATGCGGGTGGCGCGTTCAGCCAGGCCCACGTCGCCCTTGGCCTCCTGCGCTGCCTGCAGGTACCAGCGGGCGGCATCCGGCAGCTTGCCGGCCTGCAACGAAAATTCACCGGCCAGCACTGGGGTCAGCGGCAGGCCTTCAGCCGCCAACGGCGCCCGAATTGGCGCAGCTGGGGCCGCCAGCACCGGAAAAACCGGCAGGGAAAGCAACAGAACGGTGCATATGCGATTGAATACGGGCATCTGGCGCAACCGGGCCGTAAAATGGCGGCCTTCAACAGCCAGCAGCTTATCGCAAGCAACTGAACAGATGACCCTGTGGGTGCTCGGACTGAATCACCAGACTGCGCCGGTAGAACTGCGCGAACGCGCTGCCTTTGGCGGAGACGCCTTGCCGCGCGCGATGGATTCATTGCGGCAGACCCCGCAACTGGCCGAGGCGGTACTGCTGTCCACCTGCAACCGCACCGAGTTGTATGCCGTTGCCGAGGACAGCAAGGCCCTGAGCCATTGGCTGGAACACCACGCAGGCAGCCTGCAGGGCTATCTCTACCAGCACAGCGATGGTGAGGCCGTGCGCCACCTGTTCCGGGTCGCCACCGGCCTGGACTCGATGGTGCTGGGCGAGCCGCAGATCCTGGGCCAGGTAAAAGATGCCTGGGCACTGGCCCACGACAGCGGCGCAATCGGGCAACAATTGGACCGGTTGTTCCAGCAGACCTTCTCCGTGGCCAAGCGTGCCCGCACCGACACCCGCGTCGGCGCCAATCCAATCTCGGTGGCTTCCACCGCGGTACGGCTGGCGCAGGACTCGTTTGCGCGCATGGATGAATCCACCGTGCTGCTGGTCGGTGCCGGCGAAACCATGGAGCTGGTCGCCAAGCACCTCAGCGATGCCAAGGTGAAGCGGCTACTGATCGCCAACCGCACGCTGGCCAAAGCGCAGGACCTTGCCAGCCGCCACGGCGGCGTGGCACTGCCCTTGACCGAACTGGAGCGCCATCTGGGCGAAGCCGACGTGGTGTTCTCGGCCACCGCCGCGCGCGAGCCGGTGATCCTGCATCACCAGGTCGCCAATGCGCTGCGCCTGCGTCGACACAAGCCGATGTTGTTGTTCGACCTGGCCGTACCGCGCGATATCGAAGCCGAGGTTGGCACGCTGGCCGACGCCTACCTGTACACCGTGGATGACCTGGAACGGGCGGTGGAAGAAAACCGCCGCGGCCGCCGCGAAGCCGCCGCCGAGGCTGAATCCATCATCGACCTGCAGGTAACCCGCTACCTGGAAAACCTGCGCGCCGCTCGCCTGCAGGCCCCCATCCGGCAGCTACGCGCCTTCGGCGAAGCTACCCGCGCCGAATTGCTGGCCAAAGCCCGGCAACAGCTGGCCCATGGCAAACTGCCTGACGAAGTATTGGAGCAGCTGGCGCACGGCTTGACCAACCGCCTGCTGCATCCGCCCACCGCCGCCCTGCGCCAAGCCGCGCAGGATGGCGATACCGACCTTACCCGCGCCGCCGAGCGCCTGTTCCCGGCCACTCCCGGGTATCACCACCCCGCTGCGAGGAATGATGACGCCGACCCTGCGCCGTAAGCTGCTGGCACTGGCCGAGCGCCGAGAAGAACTGGAACGCCTGCTTTCCGACCCCGACGTGGTCGCCGACAACGAGCGCTTCCGCAATTTCTCCCGTGAGTTCTCGCAACTGGAACCCATCGCCACCGCGCTGGCCAACGAAGCCCGCGCGCTCGATGACCTGGCCTCGGCCGAAGCCATGCGCGCCGATCCGGAGCTGCGCGAGCTGGCCGAGGAAGAAATCAGCACCGCACAGGCACGCCTGCAGGCGCTGGACGAGGAACTGGCACTGCTGCTGGTGCCGCGTGATCCGCGCGACGAAGGCAATCTCTTCTTGGAAGTGCGCGCCGGCACCGGCGGCGACGAAGCAGCGATCTTCGCCGGCGACCTGTTCCGCATGTACGCCCGCTATGCCGAGCGCCAGGGCTGGAAGGTGGAAATCGAATCCGACAATCCCGGCGAGCACGGCGGCTACAAGGAAATCGTGGCGCGCGTGGTTGGCCGTGGCGCCTATTCCAAGCTGAAGTTCGAATCCGGCACCCACCGTGTGCAGCGCGTGCCAGCCACCGAATCGCAGGGCCGCATCCACACCTCGGCAGCGACGGTGGCGATCATCCCCGAAGCCGACGACGTCGAAGACGTGGTGATCAACCCGGCTGACCTGCGGGTGGACACCTACCGCTCCTCCGGCGCCGGTGGCCAGCACGTCAACAAGACCGAGTCGGCGATCCGCATCACCCACATTCCCAGTGGCGTGGTGGTGGAATGCCAGACCGAGCGCAGCCAGCACGCCAACCGCGACAAGGCGATGAAACGCCTGAAAGCGCAGCTGATGGATGCCGAGCGCAGCAAGCAGGCCGCAGCGCAGGCCGAGTCGCGCCGCCTGCAGGTAGGCAGCGGCGACCGCAGCCAGCGCATCCGCACCTACAGCTTCCCGCAGGGCCGCATCACCGACCACCGCGTCGAAGGCCTGACCCTGTACGACCTGCCCAACATCATCGAAGGCGGCCTGGATGACCTGATCGCACGCCTGCAGCACGAACACCAAGTGGATGAGCTGGCGCGCTTGGCTGAAGGGACGTAATACGCCCCCTCCCTTGCGCGCAGCACAGGCTTTGCTCCCTCCCTTATGCGCAGCATAGGGGAGGGCTGGGGAGGGGTAGCTTTGGCTTTGGCTTTGGCTTTGGCTGCGGCCTCTGGATTTGGCCTTAATCACCAGCCCAGAGCAAAATCAAAAACCACCCCTCCCCAACCCTCCCCTGCGCTCTGCGCAAGGGAGGGAGCAAAAGCCAGCCCATGACCAACGAACGCGACCAACTCCGCCATGCCGTCACCCGCCAGCCCGGTGACTTCATCGCTTGGGTGATGCTGGCCGACGCGGAGCTTGGCTCAGGCGATGTACGCGCAGGTGAGGCCGCTGCATCCAGAGCGTTGCAGCTGCGTCCACAACACCCTGAAGCCCTCGCACGACTCGGTCGCGCCCGCTGGATGCAGGGCAGGCATGACGAAGCGGCCGCACTGCTGCAGCGCGCCTGCCAACTTGCTCCGCAACATCCCGGCATGGCCTTGTGGCTGGGTCATGTGTTGGAAGATGCCAACCAACCCGAAGCCGCCGCCGATGCCTATCGACGCGCGCATGCCTTGGCGCCGGATGAGCCATACATGGCCGCACAGCGCCTGAACTGGCAGCGCCGGCTCTGCGATTGGCGTGATATCGATGCCCTCTCTCAACAGGTGCGCCGCGCAGTCGCGCACGGCAATCCCGCCGTTGAGCCCTTCGCCTTTCTCAGCGAAGAGGCCAGCGCCGCCGAACAGCTTGCCTGCGCGCGGCAACGCGCCAGCGTGCTGGCGCAAGCCATTCCGCGCCTGCCGGCAACGCAGGTCTGTGCCCAGGGCGTGCTACGCGTGGGTTTCCTTTCCAACGGCTTTGGCGCGCATCCGACCGGCCTACTGACGGTCGCCTTGTTCGAGCAGTTGCGCGCGCAGCCGCAGCTGCAGGTGCATCTGTTCGCACTGAATAGCGACGACGGCAGTGGTATCCGCCAACGCCTGCAGACCGCCGCCGCGCAACTGCACGACGTCAGTGGCCAAGCACATGTAGCGATTGCGCAGCGTATCCGCGCCGCTGGCATCGACCTGTTGTTCGATCTGCGCGGTTGGGGTGGTGGCGGCACGCCCGAAGTACTGGCCATGCGCCCGGCACCGCTGCAGTTGAACTGGTTGGCCTACCCCGGCACTTCCGGTGCGCCATGGATTGACTACATAGTCGCCGATGCCTTCGTACTGCCGCCCGCCTTGGAATCAGGCTTCAGCGAAAAGGTGCTGCGCCTGCCGCACGCCTTCCAGCCCTCGGACAACACGCGTCTTGTTCAGTCACCACCGTCACGCAGCGATTGCGGCCTGCCGGAAACCGGCGTGGTGTTCTGTTGCTTCAACAACAGCTACAAGCTCAACCCACGCAGCGTCGAGCGCCTGTTGCAGGTGCTGCTTGGCGTGCCCGGCAGCGTGCTGTGGTTGCTGTCCGGGCCGGGCAAGGCCGACCAGCGCCTGCAGCAAGTCGCCCGCCAACGCGGCTTGGATCCGGAGCGACTGGTGTTCATGCGCAAGGCGCCACATCCGCAGTACCTGGCCCGCTACCAGCATGCCGATCTGTTCCTGGATACACACCCCTACAACGCCCACACCACCGCCTCCGACGCGCTTTGGGCTGGCTGCCCGGTGTTGACTGCGCCCGGAAATACGTTTGCCGCCCGGGTAGCGGGCAGCCTCAACCATCACCTGGGCCTGGACGACATGAACGTCGCCGATGACCAGGCCTTCATCGCCAAGGCAATTGCGCTGGGCAACGATGCAGCCGCCCTGCTGACCATGCGCCAGCGGCTGGCCGAGGCCCGCGAGCGCAGCAGTCTGTTCGACATGGCTGGCTTCGCCAACGACCTGGCCCAGCTGCTGCAACAACTGGCCAGCGCCCACGGCTGGCGTGGCGCAGACATTGGCTGACATGCGATTGGGTTAGGCTCGGCACTCCACAAGGAGTGACCATGGGCAAGCTCAAGCGCAAACAGTACGAAGCGTTGCTGGAACCGATGCAGCTGGAACTGGCCAACATGGCGCGCTGGGCCCAGCACTGCGGGCAGCGCGTGCTGGTGCTGTTCGAAGGCCGCGACACCGCCGGCAAGGGCGGCGTCATCCAGGACATCGCCAAACACGTCAATCCGCGTCAGTGCCGGGTGGTTGCATTGCCCAAGCCCAACGAGCGCGAAGACAGCCAGTGGTACTTCCAGCGCCATATCGCGCACCTCCCAGCTGCTGGTGAGATCGTGCTGATGGACCGCAGCTGGTACAACCGCGCCGGCGTGGAGAAAGTGATGGGTTACTGCACCGATGCGCAGTACAAGGCCTTCCTCAAGCAGGCCCCGGCATTTGAAAAGCTGCTGGTGGACGATGGCATTCTGTTGTTCAAGTACTGGCTGTGCGTGGACCAGGAACAGCAGGAAAAGCGCTTTGCCGAGCGCCGCGATGATCCGCTCAAGGGCTGGAAGCTTTCACCGATCGATCTGAAATCGCGGCAGGAATACAACGCTTACACCCAGGCCCGCGAAGCCATGCTGGAAGCCACCCACACCGCACAGGCACCGTGGACGCTGGTGGATTTCAACGACCAGAAGCGTGGTCGTTTGACGGTGATACGCGACCTATTGGATCGCCTGCCGGATACCCACGTCGACGAACCGGTGGTCGAACTACCACCGCTGCCGGGCAAGCCGAAGAAAGAAAAGTTCGGCGTAGTGAAGCCGATTGCGCTGTTTGCGGTGGATGAAGAAGCAGTCAAGCCATAACGCGCCTCCGGCCCCTGTAGTGCCGAGCCATGCTCGGCAGAAGCTTTCCCGGCAATACCTCAAAAGGCTGCCCTCACCCCAACCCCTCTCCCGCAAACGGGAGAGGGGCTTGTAGTGCCGAGCCATGCTCGGCAGGGGCATTCCCAGCCATGCCGCAGGAGTTGTAAGTGCGGCGTAAGCCGCGAAGCTAACATTGCGCGGAGAGCTGAAAAGCTACCCCTCCCCAACCCTCCCCTTCGCTACGCGAAAGGGAGGGAGTAGCAGCGGCACCGCGGCCATCTGACAGATGCCGAGAACAGCCCCCTCCCTTTCGCGCAGCGAAGGGGAGGGTTGGGGAGGGGTGCTCTTGGCTCTAGAGCTTTTCGCTCCCGCCTCGAAGCTCCACCCCAAACAACCACCATCACCTCAACCGAGCATCCTCAAACCGCCTTACCACCAGCAGCCACAATCGCCTGCTCGATCTCCTGCGCATTCACCGGTCCCAGAAACTGCCTGGCAACCTTTCCATCGGGAGCAATCAAGTAAGTCATCGGCAAGCCACGTGGCGTGGCGAAATCCTTGGGCGGGCTGAAGGTGTCGATGATGGCGATCGGATACGCCACCGGATGCTCCTTCAAGAACGCCTGCATCTCGTCCAGCTCGATGTCCTCATACGCCAGGCCAACCACTTCCACATTGCTGCGCATGGCATGCAGTGCCGACAACTCCGGCATTTCCTGCAGACAGGGCGCACACCAGGTAGCCCAGAAATTCACCACCACCCACTGTCCACGGTGAGTGGCCAGATCATAGGCTTTGCCATCGACGGTCTGCACCTGCAACTGCGGTATTTCTACCGTCTGCTGCACCACGGCGGGCTGCGTCGCCTCCGGCGCGGACGATGCCTCCGGTGCAGGAGCCGGTGCAGCCACCGGCGCCTGGGCCGGCTTGCATGCAGCCAGGGCCAGCGCCAGCAGCGCGACCGGAACAAACTTCTTGATCATCGACTCTCTCCGCGCTCTACATAGATGTCATCCACACGGCGCTTGAGCAGTTCGCGCAACGGCAGACGTAGTTGATCCAGGGCATTGCAGGCCGCTTGCCCGAGGCTGTCCTCGCGCATTGGAAGGTATTCCTCGGCGGCCGGAATACGCAGCTGCGAGCTTTCATACAGTTCATGCAGGCTGATGCTGTCCAGATCGCGGGCCAACAGCCATTCACCACGCTCATCACGGCGCAGCACGCCAATAACCTCCATCTGCTCCAGCAACTGCTGCAACAGTGAATCAGTGAGCATGGGCTCCAGCAGCAACAGCTGGTCTTCATCCAACCCCTGCCCGCGCTGGCGCGCCTCGCGGAAGCGTCCCAACAGACGCAGCAAACCATAAAGCTCGCAGCCCTGTGGCAATCGCATTGCCGCTGGTTGATAGCGGAAGGCGGCGATCGACGAGGCGAGTGACGCGCCCAGCAATACCGACACCCAGCTCAGGTATATCCACAGCAACAGGATCGGCACGAAGGCTACCGTGCCATAGAGCTTCTGGTAGGACTGGAAGCTGCCCAGATACAGACCCATGCCCCACTTCACCAGCTCCAGCATCAGCACCGCGAGCAGCGCGCCGGGAATGGCGTGGCGCCACTTCACGGTGTGGTGTGGCACTACCCGGTAGATCAGCACCACACAGACGAACTCGATCAGTACCGGCGCCAGCCGCAGACCGAGATCGGCCAGCCAGCGACCTTCGGTGGTACCGAATAGAGGCAGCGACAACACCTTTGCAGATACCGCCAGCGAGGCGGCGGCCAGCAAAGCGCCCAGGGTCAGCACCGTCCAATAGACCAGGAAACGGGTCAGCTGCGGCCGCGCCGAGGCCACCCGCCAGATCCGGTTGAAGGTCTGTTCGACACTGTTGAGGGTGATCAGCAATGACACCACCAGGGCCAGGAAGCCAGCGGCGGTGAGCTGCCCGGCGCTGGCCGAGAACTGCTTCAGATAGCCTTCGGCCGCACGTGCCGCCGAGGGTACGAAATTGGAGAACACGTAGTCGCTGAGCGCCTCGCTCCAACGATCGAACATCGGGAACGCCGACAGTACCCCAAACACCACGATCGCCAGCGGCACCAGTGCGAACACCGTGGTGTAGGCCAACGAGCCCGCGGCCTGGAACAGGCGGTCGTCGAGGAAGCGCTTCCACAGGAAGCGCCCGAAGCTGACGTTGCGCGCCCGGTCACGCAGGCGCTCCATCCATAGGTTGAGTGAATCCAAAGGTTCCATTCGGCAAGGGTACCCGATGCAAAGCGCGGCCCGCATCGTTGATACTGCCGGTTCCTGTAAGAGTGAGTGAATGCTGCGATGGCGGAAATTCTGGTGCTTTACTACAGCCGTGGCGGCTCGGTGGCCCGGCTGGCGCGGCAGATCGCCCGCGGTATCGGCGAGGTGCCGGGCATGAGCGCCCGCCTGCGCACCGTACCTCCGGTCGCCGCTGTTACCCAGACCAGCGCCCCGCCTGTGCCCGAAGACGGCGCCCCCTATGTGGAAATTGCCGACCTGGCCGAGTGCGATGGCATCGTGCTGGGTAGCCCTACCCGTTTCGGCAATATGGCCGCGCCGGTCAAGCATTTCCTCGATGGCCTGGGTGCGGAATGGGTCAACGGCACCCTGGCCGGCAAGCCGGCGGCGGTATTCACCTCCACCGCCTCGATGCATGGCGGCCAGGAATCGACCCTGCTGTCCATGCACCTGCCGCTACTGCATCACGGCTGCCTGATCGTCGGCATCCCCTTCACTGAGCCGGCGCTGAGCCACACCACCAGCGGCGGCACGCCGTATGGCGCCAGCCATGTGGCTGGCAGCCAGGATGATCCGCAGCCCACCGACGATGAAGCGGTGTTGGCACGGTCATTGGGCCGACGGGTCGCTGATATCGCCCGGCGCCTGGCGCAATGAGCGGCCGCAGCCGCGATCTGATCCTGGCCTTGGCATTAGCGTTGTTGGCCGGTCTGTATGCGTGGTGGTTCCGCGCTGATCGCCACCTGCTGGCGGTGGCCTTGGTGTTCGTGGCGCCGCCGGTCCTGTTGCTGCTGGGCGTACTGGCACAGCGCGCGGTCGCGCGCTTCTGGGCGGGGGTATTGGCGCTGTTCTGGTTCAGTCACGGCGTGATGAGTGCCTGGAGCCACCGCGATACCGCCCTGTATGCGTGGATCGAGATCGTCCTGGCGCTGCTGATCGTGGCTCTGGTCAGCGTACCCGGCATGCGCGCGCGCTTTGCGGCCAAGAAAGCCCGATAACCCCAGCCAGCCCGGCAGGGGCGTTCCCGGCAATCCAGTTTGTGGGAGCGGGGGGGGGGCGGGCCCCGGCCGCGCCGCCGGCGCGAGCGCGCGGCCGGCGAC
>NZ_JBRRCU010000022.1:0-56221 GCF_056759195.1 Stenotrophomonas sp. STEN083
TCGCGTGGGGTGTTCTCAAGAGCGGCCGGGATTTCGATCCGACCATGCTGAGAGTAGGTCAAGCCTGCTTCCAGCAGGCTTGACCGCGAACATAGGATCTCGGCTCTACAGTGATGTTTCAGATATCACCAGCTTCGCGGCTTACGCCGCTCCTACAAAAACACAACTGCTTACAGATAGATCCGGGTCGTGCCCTGCGGTGCATCATCAATGATGGCGTGCGGCAGGAAACGGGCGCTGTCGCGGGTGATGCGGCTATTATCTTCGCGGATGCCAACGCCACAGGCGCGGTCACCCACCACCCAACTGCCAACCAACGGGTAATTGCCGTCAAACACCGGCAAGGCATGGAACGCCTGGCGGATGCTCGGCCCGTTGTACGGCCCTTCGCTCTCCTGCCAGCTGCCGTCGCTCATGTGCATGGCCACATTGGCACCTTCGCGCGAATGCAATGGCTTGCGTACCCAACCGGCCGGCAAGGCACTGCCATCGTCGAAGTAGGACTCCAGCAGATTCGGGTGGCCGCGATGGCGCTCCCACAACAACGGCAGGATGCCCTTGTTGCTCAACACCGCCTTCCACGCCGGCTCCAGCAACTGCACGCCCGAACGCGGCAACGCCGCGCCGAACTCTTCGCGCATCAGGTCTTCCAACGGGTACAGCTTGAACAGGCTGCCGATTACCACGTCATCCAGATCGGTGAAGCGGCCATCAGCCGACAAACCGATGTCCTCGATGGCAATCGCCGCCGCGTGCAAGCCGGCCTGCGCCGCGCAATCGCGCAGGTAGGCCACCGTGCCCTGATCTTCCTCCGACTCACCCACCGCGCTGAAATACAGCGGCGGCGGCAGGCGCGAGGTCAACTCGGCAAAACGCTCAACCAGGGTCTCGTGGATGGAATTGAACTGATCGGCCTGCTGCGGCAACGCACCGCGGTTGCGCTGATCTTCCAACCACTGCCACTGAAAGAACGATGCCTCGTACAGCGACGTCGGCGTGTCGTAATTCAGTTCGTACAGCTTGGCCGGGCCGTTGCCGTCATAGGCAAAATCCAAGCGACCGTACAGGTGCGGATCACGCCGGCGCCAGCTTTCGGCGATCCAGTCGCGGAACGCCTCGGGGATGGCCAGCTGCGCCATCAGCGCTTCGCTGCCCACCACCTCGCCAACCATATCCATCGCCATCGCATGCAGCTCGGTGCTGGGGTCTTCGATATCGTTTTCGATCTGGCGCAGGGTGAAAGCGTAGTACGCGCTTTCATCCCAGTACGGCGCACCGTCGATGGTGTGGAAGCGAAAGCCCGCCTCCGCAGCACGGGCCTTCCAGTTACCACGTTCGGCAATTGCAACGCGCTTCACTGCATCAACCGCCGACGCTGCTGCGGCCGCCGCTACGCGCACCAAAACCACCACGGCTGGCGGTGACGGCGCGGTTCGGGGTGGCATTGACCGGCGCCAGGCCAGCCTTGCCTGCACCAATGCCACTACCAGTGTTCAAACCGCCACTGCCGCCCGGTGCGGGCTTGGCCCAACCATTGGCCTTGTCCTTGAACGCCGGCTGCGATGCCGGCGGTGCGGCGACAGCGCCACGGCTGCCGTTGAGCATCTGCGACATGAAGAAGCCCATCATCATCGGGCCGATGAACGAGGTGCCGGCGCTGGTCTGCTGCTGCACGCACTGCTCGGCCGGGTATTCCTTGGCGCACTCTTCCTTGCTGGCGTACTTGGGTGCGGCATCAGCCGACTGCTTCTGCGCGGTGGCAAACGCCTCGCGGCAGCTGGACGGATCGCCGGTGGCTTCGCTGCAGGCTTCCACCGAGGTGTACAGCCCTTCCTGCGTCTGCACGGCCTCTTCCTTCTGGCAGGCGGTCAGCAGCAGCGGCACGGCGCTCATCAGCACCAGTGCGGTGGCCTTGGATCGCTTCATGGTCGGTTCCCCGTCAATTTGATCCCCTAATGATGCCCGATGCAGACGGCAGGGCGGAAATCGAAAAACTCCTGAAACTGAATCGGATTTCAGTTGGTGCGTGGAAAGGCTTGGGGTGGCTGGGTTTCGGTAGTTTTCGCATGCGTTGCTATTCAGCACATGGGCGCTGGTGGTGCGTTGGAAAATCAAGATCCAGAGCACCCCTCCCCAACCCGTCCGGCCCGAAGGCACAGCCTTCGGTCGTTCATCAGGCCGCGCGCCAGTGGCGCGCAAGCGGGCCTTCTTCACCCCCTGCGCTGCGCGCAAGGGAGGGGGTAAAAGTGGCTCGCTTGCGATCTGAACGCGCGCAGCAGACAGCCCCTCCCTTGCGCGCAGCGCAGGGGAGGGTTGGTGAGGGGTGCCTTTCGCTTTGGCTTCGCCTGGCTCTGGCTCTGCCACCTGACCCAGCAATCAACATTCAAGCACCCAACCAACCGCCCCATTCCACCCTCAAACTACCGCAAACCAATGGTTGCAGCTGCAACCGGGAACTTGATGCAGAATCAATCACACTGCACTTCTGCCAGCCCGTTCCAGCTCGCCCCCATGCCCGAATACCGCTCTAAAACCTCCACCGCTGGCCGCAACATGGCCGGCGCCCGCGCCCTGTGGCGTGCCACCGGCATGACCGATGGCGACTTCCACAAGCCCATCGTCGCGGTGGTCAACTCCTTCACCCAGTTCGTGCCCGGCCATGTGCACCTGAAGGACCTCGGCCAGCTCGTGGCGCGCGAGATCGAAGCCGCCGGGGGCGTGGCCAAGGAATTCAACACCATCGCCGTGGATGACGGCATCGCGATGGGCCACGACGGCATGCTGTACTCGCTGCCCAGCCGCGAGATCATCGCCGACTCGGTCGAATACATGGCCAATGCCCACTGCGCCGATGCGCTGGTGTGCATCTCCAACTGCGACAAGATCACCCCTGGCATGTTGATGGCCGCGCTACGGCTGAACATCCCCGCGGTATTCGTCTCCGGTGGCCCGATGGAAGCAGGCAAGACCAAGCTTGCCGACCACAAACTCGACCTGATCGACGCGATGGTTGCTGCTGGCGATGACAAGGTCAGCGACGAGCAGGTGGCCGCGATCGAACGTAGCGCCTGCCCAACCTGTGGTTCCTGCTCGGGCATGTTCACCGCCAACTCGATGAATTGCCTGACCGAAGCGCTAGGCCTGTCCTTGCCAGGCAACGGCACGGTGGTGGCCACGCACAGCGACCGCGAGGCGCTGTTCAAGCGCGCCGGACGGCTGATCGTCGACCTGTGCCATCGCTGGTACGGCGGCGAGGAAGCCAATGTGCTGCCGCGCGGCATCGCAACGTTCGAAGCGTTTGAAAATGCGATGACGCTGGATATCGCCATGGGCGGTTCCACCAACACCATCCTGCACCTGCTGGCCGCCGCACAGGAGGCCGAAGTGGCCTTCGACCAGCGCGATATCGATCGCCTGTCGCGGCGTGTGCCACAGCTGTGCAAAGTGGCGCCGAACACGCAGAAGTACCACATCGAAGACGTGCACCGCGCTGGCGGCATCATGGCCATCCTCGGCGAGCTGGCACGCGGTGGCCTGCTGCATACCGATGCCTCCACCGTGCATAGCCGCACGCTCGGCGATGCGATCACGCAATGGGATGTCACCCAGACCCAGGATCACGCCGTCCATCAGTTCTACAAGGCTGGTCCTGCAGGTATCCCCACGCAGGTGGCTTTCAGCCAATCCACGCGATGGCCGTCGCTGGATGTGGACCGTGCCGAAGGCTGCATTCGTGACGTCGCCCATGCGTTCTCCAGCGAAGGCGGCTTGGCGGTGCTGTACGGCAATCTCGCCGCCGATGGCTGCGTGGTGAAGACCGCCGGCGTGGACGAATCCATCCATGTGTTCGAAGGCAATGCCCGCGTCTATGAAAGCCAGGACGCCGCAGTGAAAGGCATCCTCGGCAACGAAGTGCAGGCCGGCGACGTGGTGGTGATCCGCTACGAGGGACCGAAGGGTGGCCCGGGCATGCAGGAAATGCTCTACCCCACCAGTTACCTCAAGTCCAAGGGCATGGGCAAAGCCTGCGCACTGCTCACCGATGGCCGCTTCTCCGGCGGCACCTCCGGATTGAGCATCGGCCACTGCTCACCCGAAGCCGCAGGCGGCGGCGCCATCGGCCTGGTCCGTGACGGCGACCGCATCCTGATCGACATCCCACAGCGTGGCATCAACCTGCTGGTGGATGATGCCGAACTGGCACGCCGCCGCCGCGAGCAGGATGCCAAGGGCTGGAAGCCAGCCGAAGCACGCCCGCGCAAGGTCACCACAGCGTTGAAGGCATATGCCCTGCTCGCTACCAGTGCCGACAAGGGCGCCGTGCGCGACAAAGCGCTGCTGGAGGGCTGATCACTGCCTTTAACCCGGGAGTGGCGGCACTCCCGGTAGCCGGTCCAAGGGGCTAAGCAGACCGCCTGCACCACGCCCGAGAACGTGCGTGTAGATCTGGGTGGTAGTGACATCCTTGTGCCCAAGCAGTTCCTGCACAGTGCGGATGTCATGCCCGGCCTCCAATAGATGCGTCGCAAAGGAGTGCCGCAAGGAATGGCAGGTTGCGGGCTTTGTGATGCCTGCAAGGGCCCGTGCCATTTTCACCGCTTGCTGCAATGGTTCTTCGCTGACGTGATGCCGCCCGATTGCCCTGGTTCGAGGATCAGTAGACAGTCGAGTAGAGGGGAACAGGTATTGCCAACCCGGTTCTGCGTTTGCATTCGGATACTTGCGTGCCAACGCATACGGCAACTGTACCCGCCCCTTTCCTTCATCGAGATCCTTGCGGTGTATCCGCAGCGCCCGCTCGCGTTGCCGCAGCAGGCGCTCACAGAGCGAGATGGGCAGCGGCACGCGTCGGTCCTTGTTGCCCTTGCCACTACGTACACATATCTCGTTGCGTGCGAAATCCACGTCTTTGATGCGAAGCCGAACGCACTCCATCAAGCGCATGCCGGTGCCGTACAGCAGTTGCGCCATCATCCCCGTTTGCCCCTCAGGAATGGCTTGCAGCAGACGCGCAACCTCGTCCGGTGACAGAACAACCGGAAGACGACGCGGTTGCTTGGCGCGCACCACCTGATCCAAGCGCGGCAGCTCCATGTCCAGCACCTCGCGATAGAGAAACAACAATGCCGACAACGCCTGGTTCTGGGTAGAAGCCGACACGAGCCTCACCGTCGCCAGCCGGGTCAGAAAGTCCCCTACTTCAACTACACCAAGCTCCTGCGGATGGCGTTTGCCGTTGGCAAAGATGAAGCGCCGTATCCAGCCCACATACGCCTGCTCGGTTCGCAAGCTGTAGTGACGGACCCGGATATGTTCCCTGACCCGATCCAGTAATCGTTGGGGCTTAGCTGCTTTTACGCCTGCTGAGACAGGGGTGTATTCCATATGACGGCTTCCGGGCGGCAATAAAGTTGGAGCTTGATATGGCGATGCGGGCTGGAGAATCTCGTAAGTCTTTGTTTCTTTGTGAGAATTTTCCGATTTAAAACCGAAGCGGAAGTGGGCATACTCGGCTTTACACCGCTTTTAGGCGGTCTACTAAGAGTTAGGCGCCACTACAGCTATGACTGATCTTTGGGGTCCCGTTTCGGCAACCGATTGGCATGCCACACCGTGCATAGTCGGTCGCCCAGCAACCGAGGCTGATGTTGCGGCCGGCTCTGCCGTCTTCTATGTGCAGGGTGGTTCCACTCCAGCTCCAATTAGCCTTCCATGCTGCGCAGTTCAGCTACTGGAGGATGGCTCTGAGCAGCCTATCGTCATAGTCCAGGCGGAGCTCACGCAGCAGGGGACCATCTTGGGTGTACGGCCACTATCCGGCGGTAATGGCGTCTGCATGTCCGCAGACGTCCGGTTGCTTCCTACCGGCTTCGGATCGTAGGGTGGCGCCTAACAGTTCATTCAAGCCGAACCCGCTTCGCGGGTCGGCTTAATTCAGGCGTTAGGCGGCGGCGGGTTTGGTTGGCTAGCCCTTCTTCTTTCGGCAGCAACATCGGCAAGTCACCGGTCGGCTCCGGGTAACAACTCCAACTGTTCCTGGCGCCGGTAGGCTCGCCACTTCGCCTTACGCTTCACTGTCCTGCCGCAATCAATTCATCGCACTTCGGCGGCAACGCTCGGCAAGGTTTCCCGGGCAAGCTCCATCCCGCGAGCTGTGGCATGATCGGTTCGCGCTGGGTTGCACAAGCAAGGCAGCATTGGTCCAGGGTTCCGTCAGTGGCCACAGCCGCCTAACAGTTCATTCAAGCCGAACTCGCTTCGCGAGTCGGCTTAATTCCAGAGTTAGGTGCCAGGTACAGATGACTAGCAGGCCTAAGAGGCACGGAATCAACACGGCCACCTTCATGGCCGAGGAGATGATTTACAACCAAGCCGAGGAGCACCTCTCTCCTCAGCGCTACGCTGAGATGAAAGCGGAGGTGGGCCGGTATCTGTACGTTGCAGGCAATTACCCATCATCAGAGTGGGAGCAATTCGTGAATTTTACTCCCGCAGCGGACATGTACTATCAAGTTAACGTCGGGGTGGCCATTGACTCGGGCCAAGCACCCAACATCTTTGCTATGGCGTTGATATGCCGCGATATGTCCAAGGACTTCTGCCATATCGTTTGGGAGCCCGGTGACCGCTGGTTGCCTCCTGGCGGCCGGGCTGGCACCTAACAATTCATTCAAGCCGAAGCCGCTTCGCGGCTCGGCTTAATTCAGGCGTTAGGCGGCGGTGTGTTGGGTTGGCTGGCCCTTCTTCTTTCGGCAGCAACATCGGCAAGTCACCGGTCGTCTCCGGGTAACAGCTCCAACTGTTCCTGGCGCCGGTAGGCCCGCCACTTCGTCTTACCCTTCTCTGTCCTGCCGCAATCATTTCATCGCACTTCGGCGGCAGCGCTCGGCAAGGCTTCCCGGGCAAGCTCCATCCCGCGAGCTGTGGCATGATCGGTTCGCGTTAGGTGGCACAAGCAAGGCAGCATTGGCCCCGGGAGCAGCAAGTGGCCACAGCCGCCTAACAGTTCATTCAAGCCGACGCCGCTTCGCGGCGCGGCTTAATTCCAGAGTTAGGTTGCAATGGAGAGAATGATGGAGGCCCAGCAAAGCTTTGTGCCGGCGAACGACCTTGAGACCCAGCTACTACAAACGCAATTGGGCCGCATCCCCGCCTCTGAGTTTCTGGATGGATTGCTGGCTGCCCAAGTTGTCGTGCTTCTAGACAAAGATCCTGGGCCGAGTGGCGTGTGGGACAACTCAGCTTCTCCTTTGGTTCTGTCAAATGCCGCTGGCTCTCCGGTTTTTGCCATGTTCACGGCTCCTGAGCGCTCCACTTCTTGGCACAAGCAACTTCCCCAGTTCGAGTTCGGCATGGCCACACAATTCCAGTGGCTACTTCGTGGCATTGCTAGTGGCGTCGGCATTGTCATCAACCCCGGCCACACGGTCGGACTTGAACTGACACCTGAGGCTGTAGCAAATCTAAAAACTCGGTTGCAAGCGTCAGCGGTTGCAACCTAACAATTCATTCAAGCCGAAGCGGTAGTTCCTTCGCTTTAGTGGACACCCTGACCTAACGATCAGGAGTATCCCAATGCCCCGCCCTGGCCCCAGAAGTACCTACCGCTATACCGATCATTTCAAGGCAACCGCCGTACGCTTGAGCGAGCTCCCGGGCGTTTCGGTGGCCGATGTTGCCCAATCCCTTTACATCCATCCTTTCATGTTGTCTCGTTGGCGAAAGCTTGCCCGCGAAGGAATCATCGTGACCAAGGGTGTCGAATTGGACCAAGCCATCAGTGCCGAGCTCAAGGAGTTGCGCGAGGTGAAGCGCAGGTACGAACGCCTGCAGCTTGAGCATGACATTTTAAAAAAAGCCATCGCATTCACTTCAAAACAAAAAGCGATATCTTCTCCTTCATCGCCCATCATAAAGAAGCCTGTCCGGTGAAAGCGATGTGTCAGCTGTTCGACGTCAGCACGGCCGGCTTCTATGCCTGGCTGCGTCGGCCACCAAGCGCACGCGTGCTTGAGGACGGCCTTCTTATCGAGCGCATCCGTAACGTGCATGCACAAAGCCGATACACCTATGGCAGCCCACGTGTACACGCTGCACTGAAGCGAACTGGTGAGATCATCGGGCGTCGCCGCGTTGAGCGATTGATGCGTCTGGAAGGCATATCTGCGCGTTCGGCAAGCGTGTACAAGCAACGCCCCGGGCTCAAGCGATTCCTGGCCAGCATAGGGAGCCATGCCCATCTGGTAGACAACACAAAGCCAGACCGAGTGTGGGTCGGCGATGTCACCTATTTGAAGGTCGCGGGCCAATGGCGCTACTTGGCCACAGTGATGGACCGCTGCTCCAGACGTTTGCTCGGCTGGTCGCTTGGAAAGGACCGTACCTTGGCGCTGACCAAGCGCGCACTGGCTTCTGCCCTGCGCACCCGCCGACCCAAGCCAGGAGCCATCTTTCACAGCGATCGCGGCATCGAGTTCCTGGGCAGCGAGTTCAGACGGCAATTGCAGCACGCTGACCTGCTGCAGTCCGCCAATCGACCTCGGCGCATGACCGACAATGCACATATGGAATCTTGGAATAAGTCCATGAAGGCCGACTTCTATCACCAACGCACATTTGAAACCGACCGGTCCCTACTGGCAGCCATCCGCAGCTATGTGGATTTCTACAATAACCAGCGCCTACACTCGGCACTGGGGTATAAAACACCCGTGGAATTCGAGCACACCTGCCATTGACCAACAGGTGTCCACTTTTTCGAAGGAAGTCCCAGCCGCTTCGCGGGTCGGTTTAATTCCGGAGTTAGGCGCGATGGCCACAGCTACTCAAAGAGAAATGCGGAAGTCCGACCTAGCCGTTTTGCTAGCACTAGTCGTCCTCGCTATCGCAGGAATCCTATTTAGGGATGCGATTGGACTGATTGGATTCCTTGTCCTTCTAGCCGCCGTCCTGATACAACTGATACGAGTCCTTTTCTTCATGGGAAGCCGAAAGAAGCTTAAGGATCTATGGGAGGCGCTTCGAGATGCAATCTCGGGACTTTGAGTTCATAACCAACGGGGTTTTCGCGCCTAACAGTTCATTCAAGCCGAACCAGCTTCGCAGCGGCGGCTAAATTCCAGAGTTTGGCCTTACAGGAGAAATTGGTGAGCCTCCAGAGATCAGCGTTGCCCCTCAAGTTTTACATGAACCTCTTTTTTGTTGGAATTGGTACATTTCTCGTGCATGAGTTTGCTCATTGGCTAACGGGTGTTGCCATTGGGCATGACATGGTTGCCACCCCCAATCATGTGTGGTCCAAGAATCCCATGAGCGCGCTAGATCAAGCCATGGTTTCTGCTGCAGGCCCTGTCATTACCATTGCTCAAGGAATTGTGGGATTCTGGCTTGTCAAAAATCGCCAATCACAGCTCGGTTTTGCGCTCCTCTATATGGCTTTCTTCATGCGCCTCTTGGCAGCGGGAATGAGCTTTTACAACCCAAATGACGAGGCGAGGGTTAGCCAACTAATTGGATTTGGCACTTGGACAATCCCCTTGATTGTTGTGGCGGGCTTGTTTGCCCTTCTTGTATCAGCTAGCCGCAATCTCAAGCTAAGGTTCCGTGATCACTTCGTTTGCTATCTAGTTGCCTCCATCGTCGTTACCTTGATCGTCGGTGTAGACGCGGCCCTTTGGCGCAAGGGTTAACAAGTCATTCAAGCCGAGCTCGCTTCGCGGGTCGGTTTAATTCCAGAGTTATATTTCTGTCCAACCAAAAGGGGGATCGCGTGAAAAAAGATATCTTGTGCGTGACTTTTCTGCTTGCCTTTGTCGCCATACAGCCTGTTTTTGCTCAGGTAGCGCCTGAGCCCACGGCCGCTACCTCGGCGGCACTGCCTGAGCCCGCACAGGCATTGCCAACAGTCCCAAAGCTCAACATCGTCTGGGATTGCGGCGACTGTGAGCACAACGACAAAGTGCCACCGCTAATCGAGCAAGCTTACGCCGCAGAAGCCAGGAAAAATTCGTTTGCGGTATCGGAAACAGATGCTGCCGAGGTTGCAATTACTGACATCCGACAGCGACCTCCCGGTGTGCGGGTCATGTTCGGATTCATGGCAGGAAAAGACAGGCTTGGCCTTCGTATTCGCTACCTCGGCCAAGAACACACTGTGTCCGATACCTCTGCCAATACCATCATGGGACTTAACCACCTTTCTGAGTCGGTGGGCAAGCGAGCGTACGCTGAGCTATCTGCAAAGCCCGCGCAATAAATCTAACAATTCATTCAAGCCGAACCCGCTTCGCGGATCGGCTTGATTCCGGAGTTGGGTGCAAGTGATGCATTTCAACGCGTGCAGATTCAAGCCCCAACTTCCCTGCGGGCAAGATGGCTTATCCAATCGAGCAGTGACTTATCGCGCCCGAAGGTGACTACATACTGTGCAGGAGAGATAGAAGCTCTTGCTCGGGTGAATGGTGGAAATTTCAGCGTGGCAACGGCACTCTGACAATATCCAAGCAAGATGCTTGGATCTGCGTCACAGGGGCCAGGGCCTAACCTTTCGCTCAAGGCGTCGCTGCTTCGCGGGTCAACTTAGCGCTAGAATCAGGAAGCTCCACTGGATTTTTACAAAGGACGTAATTCCAATGATTGCAGAACGAATTTACAAATTGTTGCCAATGGCCTTGCTTTTGGTTTGCATGGGCATCTGGTCTGCAAGAGCATCGCTGTTTGAGATCTATGACGCCGCTGTGGAGCAGAACGCGCTGCTCGATGCAGCGCATCCAGCACCAAAGTAAGGTGTTGTTGCTGTCATTGCGACAGCTCGAAAGTTCATTCAAGCTGAACTCGCTTCGCGGTTCGGCTTGATTCCGGAGTTGGCGCCAACAGGATTCTTATGGGTACGTTGTTGACAGCTGTACTGATTGGAGGCACCGCTGGCGGAGTGGCGGTACTTGTTCTGGCACTCTTACTTCCCAGCAAGTCATGTCCAAAGTGCAAAGCGCCTTTACCAAGGTTCCGAAGGCCATCCAATGTGCGTGAAGCAATGTTGGGAGGCTGGCACTGCCCGACATGCGGCGAGGGAATTGCACGCGATGGGTCACCTCGCCCAGAAGACGCTCGTTGAAAGGAGCGTTCAACAGTTCATTCGAGCCGAACCCGATACGCGGTTCGGCGCATTTATGGAGTCAGGTGTTTGCATGATTGATATCGCAAGCCTGGAAGCAATGTTCTCGAACATCCAGGAATCAACGGACTGGAACATCGATGGCCCAATGCTCTGGGGCTACTTCTTTACTGACAGCTCGGCCGACAAGCTGCGCACACTCGCCGCTGAGCTAGATCAACAAGGCTACCGTTTTGTTGACATGTTAGTCCCTGAGTTTGACGAAGGCGAGGAAGAGTACAACTTCCTGCATATGGAAAAAATTGAGCCGCACACGGTTCTTTCGCTGCACCAAAGAAATCAAGAACTCTATGCTCTCGCCGACAGATTCGGCGTTGACACTTACGACGGCATGGATGTTGTTCTGGCAACCACCTGACAATTCGTTCAAGCCGAGGCCACTCCATGGCTGTGGAAACAGAAGCGATGTTCAGCCATCGCCGCGACAACGAATCAGCCGGGCTTGACTCAACTGTACTACCCGTTCTTTGGCACTACTCTTCAGTTGCTTGCTGAGCTAGAGCAGCATGCAAGGGGCTGACAGTTCACTCAGGCCGACCCCGCGTCCCGGCGCGGCTTGCTTAAAGAGTTGGAATTGAAAAGGATCTTTTCGGCATGGCGACCAGCAATAGAGTCTTCCTTGTACTGTTCTTGTTGTTTGCTGCAATCAACCTTATCGATTTTCTGTTCTATGGACAAAACCTTCGCAACCTTTTGGGAGCGACAGGGTTCGGCTTAATGGCGTACGGATGGCACAAGCACTTTCGCTCCGTATCAATCGTAGGAGCAGCGCTCGCGCTAAGTGCGATCCTCGCCAAGCACTTGGCGTAGTACCAATGATTCGTTCGGACCGGGGCTGCCCCGCGGGTCGACTAAAGGCATCTCCGCCCTCCCCTGCAGCTTGTCGGACCACTGGCCACGATTTGAGAGCCTGAGCTATCCATGCAACTGACTTCTGGGAGTGCCGAGCAACAAGACCGACGCATGCGTATACGACGCGAGTCGTCCTGTCCGAGGCGGTGCAGACTGTGCCGTGGACGGCGTTGGTTGCGCCACACTACGAAAAAAATGGCAGCGACCTGGGTCGGCAGCCGTATCGACTGAAAGCGATGCTACGCATCCAGCTGTCGCCGTTGTCGTGATCTGTAGTGCACGTTCCGACTCGAACAGAGAATCAAGGTGATCGAGCCGGTTGTTCAAATCTCACTCAGGCCTCCCGAGGAGACCTCATGGCTTGTCTTGGCGTGCACTTTGCACTCTCCGGTGACGATGTCGCCTTGCTGCTATCCAAGCAGAACGACAAGGAGCGACTCATGCTCATCCGGGAGGATATCGAGGAACGCTATTTCGCAGAGCCCGGCCGTTACATCGCTCAATGCGACAAGGCATGGGATGCGATGCACCGCGCCCTTTCGGATGGACTTCTCAGCTATGACGGAGGCCAATACCCTCTCAATCATCTAGTCCTCGGCGGCCAGTCTTTGTACAGCGAGAATGACTACATCATCAGCCTAAAGACTCCGGAGCAGGTCAGGGACGTGGCTTTGGCGATAGCGGGGCTCACGCAGGAGCAATTCAGAGAGCGATATGACGCCATCAACCCGGGAGAGTACGGCTTCGATCTGACAGATGAAGACTTCCGGTACACGTGGGAATGGTTCCAGGAAGTTTGCACCCTCTACCAAGTCGCAGCTTCCGAGGAGCGGCATGTGCTGTTCACCGCCGATCAGTAAGATGTCCAACAATTCATTCAAGCTTTCGCCACTACGCGGCGCGTCCCAGCTAAGGAGTTGGTGCCAATGATACGCATCCGTCCAGGTGATCTTCTGGCGATCAAGGAACGCGACCGCTACTACTACTGTCTGGTGCTCTCGCGTCAGATCATGGGCGGTGGGCAACTGGTTCATGCCTTTTACTTCACAAGCGAGTCCCTTGTTCCGGCAGATGAATTGCTCACCAGGAATCCGCAAGGGTTCCATCGCATTACCGACTTCATCGCCTGCAACCGATCCGGATCTTTGGCCCGCATTGCGGCGCGGGTTCCAACGGATGCGTTCGATGGGGTGGACCTATTCCGCCAGGACAGCCCAAGTTACGGTAGAGACCGCACTTGGGCAATCTGGAACCGCGAATCCCAGGTTGTTCGCAAACCGGTTGAGTTGACCGCTGAGGAATGGGGATATCCCATCTTCCTTTGCTCCCTGCACCACAGCATGTGCGATCAAATTGACGGGCGCTGGCACCCTTCGCATGACAGGGTGTGCTGATGGTTCATTCCAACCAGACCCGCTCCGTACTGCGAGTTGAGCCAGGAATTGGCGGCCATGAAACAGTTCATCGCAGCCCTGATTCTGGCTGCATCTCTCGGCATCCCGGCCGAAATACCGAACCCATCCGCCCATAGCCTTGCTGTTGCGCCACGCTCCTGCCAACCCATAACGGTTTCAACGGCTCAAGGTTTCCTGAAGTATGCAGGTGCATACCAGGAGCCAGTTGGCCCGCACTTTTTCAGCGCGTGGCATTGGTACCAATAGTTCATACATGGCGGGCGCTTCTCGCGGCGGGGCGTAGCTCAGGATGGCACTCATGTCTGTTTCTTCAGGAAAAGTACAAACAGCCATTATTGGTGGACTGGCGCTATTGCTCGCCGGAAAGTGTTGGACCGAGTCGTTCTACCTGCGGATCATCCCAACGGAGATTGGCATCAGCTATCCGCTTGCTCGCGGCGGCGTATCAGGCTTCCGAGAGGGCTGTGGAGCCGCGGTTTACCGGCTCGACCGGGAAACCACCCAAGGCATCGCACAGCGCGGGCTGGAGTTCTTTCCCGCAACCAGCCACTCACGCAAATCGGCCGACCCTTATCACACGTTTGATGCGTGGCGCCCCACACCGGATGCTGCCCTCATCGATGACGATCAGACCTTGCTGTCGCCTGGCCTGGAATGCGCTGGGCTTGATACGCAACTGAAAGAACAAATCGAGAGGGCGTCGCGTACCAAGGGATCCTTTTACACTCATGGGCCAGAAAAGGTACTCATCGTCATACCAGAGCTGCGCCTGATCGTGCTTGCCTACAACGGATAGGCTTGCGTAGCTCATGCAAGCCATGTGCGTCATTGACCAATAGCCGGCTGGCCTTTCGGCGAAGTCTTCGCGCTACTGTCGAATCCCCATGCCTCTTCGCGCCCACTTCATTCTAAGCACACACAGCGCAGCAAGACTGGGGCGTCCTCCACGAGACCGTCCTGTGCTTGCTTTTCAACTCCCTCTGGTTGACGCATTGAGCAGCTTGCTCCCATTGGAATGAAGAACTCACATGCGGTCATAGGCGGGTTTACCTTGTACTTCACCATCCTGCTTGCAGCGGACATCCTTCTTCCACCCAAGGTGATCGAAGACAGGTTTCGTCCTTCATACACAGTGCAAGGTGGAGCCGTGTACTACCACACCTGCTGCACGGGTGGCGGCAGCGACTCCTGTACTCCAGCATCTGCACCGTCAGCACTTTCCGGAACGGCGGTTCTGATAAAGCGCTCCAGATTGTTCGGCCGCTGCACGGTCGAGCCACTGTGGCGTGAGCCCACTCCCTGCCAATGCCCATGATCGATACTGCACCTGCCAAACTTTATTCAAACCGTCCTTCTTATCGAAAGACAGGGTTGCGGAAACCTCGTTCACAAACTGTGCCGTCATCGCACATCAGGCCCTGATTCGGGCGCAACGCAGGCCTTCGGCCAATCTTTTGCTACGTATCCGCATCTGACACACTCTCCAGCCGGCACGCCGATCCGTCTGTTTCGCTGCAAGGTGGAGCTCCATGTCTTCAGATCCAACACGTTCCGTGAACCTGCCCAGGTTGATGCCTCTATGTTTCCGGAGTAGGGCGCCGCGCAGTACGTCGCCAATCGGGAGAGGTTGGCAGTGTTCGTCATTGCGTAACTTCCGCGGTTGTACGCTTAAGTTGAGCGTTGCTGGCAAGGATCGGAGGACGGCGAGGCGATCGCAGGACTGGATGGGGCCGGAGAGATCATCTCGTTGAATCATCGGGATCCGGACGGTGTCAGCTTGCTGGACAGGCAGGATGATCTGCAGGGCAACCTGCAACCAGAGCGCGCTACCGACTGAAGCGGTATTCACATGGGCGTAGATGTTGCTTTGATTGAATAGCCGCAGGGCGTCCCCCATCGAGCCGAAACCACGATGGCTGCCCCTTGGCGCCAGCCATCGCCACCTGGATCACCTTTGGAGAACCACCATGAAACGCGTAACCGGCATTGGCGGCATCTTCTTCAAATCGAATGATCCAAAAGCACTTTCCAACTGGTATCGCGAGCACCTCGGCCTGGATGTCAGCGACTGGGGAGGTGTGGTGTTTCAATGGGGCGGCACGGATAGCCAAGCGGGTGCGACGATCTGGAGTCCGTTTGCTGCAGACACCAGTTATATGACGCCTTCCACTGCGTCCTTCATGATCAACTTCCGCGTGGATGACTTGGATGCACTGCTGGCGGCACTGCGCAGCGAAGGCTGCAATGTCGTCGGCGAGCTGCAAAGCTCCGAACAAGGCAAGTTCGGCTGGGTGATGGACCCCGAAGGCAACAAGGTCGAGCTGTGGGAACCGCCTGCCGGGCAGTAGGCAACAGCATCGTCTATTGCTTGCATGCACGGTTGATATGACGCTCACGATTCACTGACGCCTGGATCTTTCTCTGCTGGTTGCCCGCTGCCACGAAAGTTTCCGGAATTTTCTACGCGTGTATTGCAACCCGCTTAGGGCCAGAACGGGTTGCGATACACAACCCGTCGCTCCGCTGTTCAAACCGGATGGGCAACTGAAGCGTCGTGCTTTTTTTGCGCCGCCCATCAATCAATACACGCTTACATGCCGCGTCTACGCCAACTCATGCCCAGTTGTAACAAGGCGATATGACAAAACTCTCGTATCCTCTCCGCTCGAAAGACAGCGACATTGATTACGGCTTTCGCCGCGGCGCAACGCAGCGCTATTTATCGCTGCAGCTCTTTTGCGTGGCTTTGATCAATGCACTCGCTTCGGTTGAAAAGGCTATAGGAGAGTGTCATGTACGACGGGCGCCGCTCCCGCAAAACCGGGTACGCAGACTTCGGGCATTACGATACAAGGGAGAAATGCGAAGCTGGGGTGCAGCGACGCGAGCTGGCTTTCCTGCATTTGATCCCGGAAGAGCTTGGTGGTGATCGTAATGTGGACAACATGGTGTTTGTGCCCATTTGGGTTGCGGAACAGAAGCGCAGAATCGACAACACCACGGTGCTGCCACTGATACGTGCGGGCAAGCTGAGTCGCTACGCGGCCAAGCCCATCTACCGAGGCAGAAGTTTCATCCCTGCGGAGATCGCGATACATGCGCATGACCCGGCAGGCTTCGCGACCACGATCGACATCTGGTAGCCGCATCGCGTCGCTGTCATGGCAATGATCGCAAGCGTCCAGGCAGCTGTGCAGCGATAAACACAGCGGTGCAAGGGCTCGCGCGATTGTCGATGATATGCCCTTGTATGGACGGCTGCATATCTTCCGGCTGTATATGCGGTGCCACTCTCGACAAGGACGTGGGAGTGGCTCCGCACCCGATACCGATCAACCTGCAGTCGAACCGGGTCCTGTCGCCTATCGCGGTTCCATCATCAGCCAGGTGCGGCCAACTGCTCCGCGACAACGCTGGTCACCGCAACTCAATCTACTTGGCGCCACTGCCCCGGCTGGAGTTCACCCAGGGAATACGGCCCCATCACCGCCCGCACCAGCCGCAGCGTCGGCAAGCCTACCGCAGCGGTCATGCGCCGGACTTGGCGGTTGCGACCTTCGCGCAGGGTGATTGCCAGCCAGCTGTCCGGCACGGTCTTGCGGAACCGTACGGGCGGGTTCCGCTCCCATAGGCTGGGGGCTGCAGCCAGCAGCTCAACGCGCGCAGGCAGGGTTGGGCCATCGTTGAGCTGCACGCCATCACGCAGCGCCTGCAGCTTCTCTTCGGTTGGCACGCCTTCAACCTGCACCCAATACGTTTTTGGCTGCTTGTGGCGTGGGTCAGTCAGGCGATGGGCGAGGTTGCCATCATCGGTAAGCAGCAGCAGGCCTTCGCTGTCGTAGTCCAGGCGACCCGCCGCATACACGTTCGGCGGCAGACCGAAACCGGCCAGGGTCGCACGCGGCGGTTGGCTGCGGTCCGTGAACTGGCACAGCACGTTGAACGGTTTATTGAAGGCGATAAGCATGTAATACGGGTATTCGGGAAGTAGGTTGAAGATGCATTGCTGGCTGCGCGCGACGATCTTCCGGCGCGCGCCGGTTTGAGTTCCGTGCGGCCAACAGCGTGGCCGCACATTGTCTCACCCTCCCCTCTCCAAGCCCTATTCCCTGCGCGGTTACTGCTTCACGAAGCGCAGCGTCATGCGGTCGCTTTCGCCGATGGCCTTGTACTTGGCAGCATCTGCGGCGTCATGGCTGTTGGACGGCGGCAGCGTCCATACACCCTTGGGGTAGTCCTTGGTATCGCGCGGGTTGGCATTGACCTCGCTGCTGCCAGCCAGCTTGAAGCCTGCGGCTTCGGCCATGGTGATTATCTGCGCCTGACCAACATAGCCGCTGCCGTCATCGGCCGGCACATCAGCCTTGGCACGGTGCTCGACCACACCGAGGGTGCCGCCTGGCTTGAGCACGTCAAAGAAGGCCTTGAACATGCCCTCGGCCTGGCCAGAGGAACGCCAGTTGTGGACATTGCGGAAGGTCAGCACCACATCCGCCGAGCCCGGTGCGCCCAGCACCGGGGCCGCCGGGTCGTAGGCGACCTCGGTGGCGCGGTCGAACTGGGCCGGGGACGCGGCGAACTTCTTGCTCAGGCCATCGCGCGAGCGCTGCTGGTAATCGCGGCCGCCGCCGGCCGGCAATGCAGCCGGATCAACCACAGCGGCAACATACTTGCCGCCATCGCGCAGATAGGGTGCAAGAATCTCGGAATACCAGCCGCCGCCGGGTGTAATTTCGATGACCGTCTGCGTCGGTTGCAGGCCGAAGAAGGCCAGGGTCTGCGCTGGGTGACGGTATTCGTCGCGCAGCACATTGGCCGGTGTGCGCCAGCTGCCGGCAATGGCTGCCTGCAGCTGCGGCGACACCTGTGTGTCAGCAGTGCTGGCAGCGGCTTCATGGGCCAGCGCAGTGCCGGCAGACAGGGTGCTGGCAAGCGCCAGCAGACAGGCACACAACAGCGGGGCGGGCTTCTTCATGCGGAATTCCGTCGGTTGAAACGGCGAGCCTAGCACGCGGCTGCAAGTGCAATGCAGCATGCAATTGTTTACTTCCCGTTAGCGTGGAAACCGCTCACGGAACGCTGTATTCACGACGTTGCCACGGAATTGGAACGCATGCCGTCTATGCTGTTGAACTGAACAACAAAGGAGCAACGCATGCCCCAGTCACGCGAACTTGGCCGCTCGGGTCTCCATGTCAGCCCCATCGCTTTCGGTGGCAACGTTTTCGGCTGGAGTGCCGATGAGAAAACATCCTTTAGTCTGCTCGATGCATTCGTCGATGCCGGCTTCAACCTGATCGATACCGCCGATGTCTATCCGGCATGGGTGCCGGGCAACCGCGGCGGCGAATCGGAGACCATCATCGGCCGCTGGCTGCAGCGCAGCGGCAAGCGCGACAAGGTGGTGATTGCAACCAAGGTTGCGAAGTGGGCGGAGCATCCGGGCCTGTCGGCTGACAACATCAACGAAGCGGTTGAGGATTCGCTGCGTCGCCTGCAGACCGAAGTGATCGATCTTTACCAGGCGCACGAAGACGATGAATCGGTGCCGCTGGAAGAAAGCCTGGGCGCGTTCGCGCGGCTGATCGAGGCGGGCAAGGTGCGTGCGATTGGCGCATCCAACTACAGCGCTGAGCGCCTGCGTGATGCGCTCAAGGTATCCGCCGACTATCACCTGCCGCGCTACGAAACCCTGCAGCCCGAGTACAACCTCTACGACCGCAGCGGATACGAAGCCGAGCTGGAACCGCTTGCGCGTGATCACCGCATCGGCGTGATCAGTTATTACTCGCTGGCCAGCGGCTTTCTCACTGGCAAATACCGCAGCGCCGATGACGTAGGCAAGAGCACGGCACGCGGGGCGAAAGTGGCTGATCGCTACCTCAACCCGCGTGGCCTGCGCATTCTGCAGGCGCTGGATGATGTGGCTGCCAGCCACAAGGCGACGCCGGCTCAGGTGGCGTTGGCATGGTTGATCGCACGCCCGGGCGTCACCGCGCCCATCGTCAGTGCCACCAGTGTGCAGCAGCTGCAGGAAGTGCTGGCAGCGGCGCAACTTGGCTTGAGCCCGGATCAGGTCGCGCAATTGGATGCGGCCAGCGCGGAAAGCTGAATTGGGCGAGTTGCGCCCCCCCCTGCCCGCGCCGTAGGATCGACCGGACAGGGGGTAGACCGCTAACGGAGTCCTACCCATGCAGACCGCACCTACAGCCCAGCGCAGCATCGATCGCCACGCCGAACTGACTTACTGGCGCGGCGTGCATGCCATCGGCCATCTTGGCCAGCACGAGTTCGACCACTACCAGCGCCTGCTGGAAATGGGTTACGACGTGTACCAGGCCTATCCACGCGCCAACGAAGAACAGCTCTACAAAGTGCTGCAGGACAGCTACCACCGGCATAGCCCGGCGCTGGCGGTTTCCTGGGATGAAGCACGTTGGTTGGTGCGGCATGCTTGGCATCATGCTCAGCAGCACTGAGCAAGGTAACCGATTTGGTTTTGTTGGAGCGGCGCTGGGTGGCCTCGGGCCATGAGTCGCGAAGCTGCTGCAACGCCGGAAGCTGAAGCGCCTACCCCTCCCCAGCCCTCCCCTTGGCTTCGCCAAAGGGAGGGAGCAGAAGCGTAGTGCCGAGCCATGCTCGGCAGGGGCTTTCCCGGCGGCAATAAACGGCGCGCACGGCAGCATCCGGCATCATCGGATCACACGCATGCTGGTGGTTTTGACGATGTCAGCTTCGCGGTTTACGCCGCTCCCACAGCAGGTGATGCCATCGCATCGGCCAGGTAATCCAGGAACGAGCTGATACGCGCGGATACCGCGGTGTTGCGGTAGTACACGGCGTGGATGGGCTGGCGTGTGTCCAGCGTGTGCTTCGGCAACACCTGCACCAGCTGGCCACGCGCACGCGCGGCTTCGGTGAGGAAGTCGGACAGGCAGACGATGCCGACGCCCTCCATAGCCAACCGGTGCAGGATCTCGCCGCTGGATACCGCCAATGCGGGTCGCACGTGCAGGCGCTCGCCGTCGTCACCCTGCAATGGCCAATGATTCAGCGAATCCGGTTCGTTGAAGCCCAGCAAGGTGTGCGTCTGCAGCTGCGCCACGTCCTTCGGTGTGCCGTGCTGCTGCAGGTAAACCGGGCTGGCCAGCACACGCAGGCGGCTGTGGCCCAGGGGTCGTGCATGCAGGGTGGAGTCGGCCAGCGGGCCAATGCGGATTGCAACGTCGGTGCGCCGTTCCAGCAGGTCGATGTAGCGCTCGCTGCTGTTGAGCTCCAACGCCACCTGCGGGTAGCGCGCGCGGTAGCCAGCCACCAGCGGTGCGATCACGTGCAGCATGAACGGCATCGCCGCATCCACACGCAATCGCCCCGAAGGTGTGCCCCGGCGCGCTGCGATCAGTTCTTCGGCCTCGTCCACCGAGGCGACGATGGCACGCGCCTGTGCGAGAAACGTTTCGCCTTCGTCGGTGAGCTGCAGGCGGCGGGTGGTGCGGGTCAACAGCGTGGTGCCGAGCTTCTCTTCAAGTCGTCCCAGCGCCCGGCTGACACCCGAGGTGGTCTGGCCCAGCTGCTCGGCCGCAGCGGTGATCGAACCGGTGTCGATCACCGCGATGAAGGCCTGCATCTCATCCAGGGTGGTTTTCATCGGTGCGGCCAGGTGGGGATGGAATATTGTTGATTTTAAATCAATAGTTATTGGTGGGAAACCGCATTTTTCAGCAAGAGTTCCACCGTCAGACTGCGCAGCCCTTTCCAAGGATTCGCCCATGTCACGCGGTATTCCCCTTGCCTTGCTGGCGCTGACGCTGGGTGCGTTCGCCATCGGCACCACCGAGTTCGTCATCGTCGGGTTGATCCCGACCATTGCCGCCGACCTGCATGTCAGCCTGCCCTCGGCTGGCCTGCTGGTTTCCCTGTATGCGCTTGGCGTTGCGGTAGGTGCACCGGTGCTCACCGCTCTGACCGGACGGGTGCCGCGCAAGGCCTTGCTGGTGGCGCTGATGCTGCTGTTCACCGTCGGCAACCTGATCGCGTGGATGGCACCGGGCTATGGCTCGTTGATCGTGGCGCGGGTGTTGACCGGCTTGGCACACGGCGTGTTCTTCTCGATCGGCTCAATCATCGCCACCTCGGTGGTGCCCAAGGACAAGGCCGCCAGCGCGATCGCGATCATGTTCACCGGGCTGACGGTGGCGCTGGTGACCGGCGTGCCGCTGGGCACCTTCATCGGCCAGCACCTGGGCTGGCGTGCAACCTTCCTCGCGGTGGCTGCGTTGGGCGTGATCGCCCTGCTCGGTAGCCTGCTGTTCGTGCCACGCGACCTGCCGCGCAGCACGCCGGCCACGTTCGGCCAGCAGTTCGCGGTGCTGGCGCAGCCTCGGCTGTTGCTGGTCTATGCAATGACTGCACTGGGCTATGGCGGCACCTTCCTGTCCTTCACCTTCCTCGCCTCGATCCTGCAGGACGTCAGCGGCTTCTCGGCCAATGCGGTGAGCGCGGTGCTGCTGGTCTACGGCGTGTCGGTGGCGATCGGCAATCTGTGGGGCGGGCGACTGGCTGACCGTCGCGGTCCAATTCCTGCACTGACGCTGATCTTCGGTTTGCTGGCGCTGGTGCTGCTGGTGCTCACCTTCACCGCTTACAACCACTGGTTGGTGCTGCTGACGGTGCTGGCGTTGGGCGCGGTGGCCTTCGGCAATGTGCCGGGCCTGCAGGTGTATGTAGTCAAGCAGGCACAGCGCTTCGTGCCGCAGGCAACCGATGTCGCCTCCGGCCTGAACATCGCCGCCTTCAACATCGGCATCGCGCTCGGTGCATCGCTCGGCGGCCTGGTGGTCGATCACATCGGCCTGATGCACACGCCGTGGATTGGTGCGTTGGTGGTGCTGGGTGCGCTGGCACTGACTGTACTGAGCGGCCGCCTGGATCGCCGCGACGGATTGGATGTGCGCGCCAACGGCATTGCCGTGAGCGTGCACTGACTGAACACGCTGTTACTCCCTCTTACCTTTTCGTTCGCGCTGCACAGCGTAGCCTGTATGCGCGAATTTCTGGAGATTTGAATGACTATTCCTGCTATTGGCCTTGGCACCTATCGCCTCAAGGATCAGGTCCTGACGGACTCCGTGCACAACGCACTGGACCTTGGCTACCGTGCTTTCGACACCGCGCAGATCTACGAGAATGAAGCCGATCTGGGTGCGGCAATCGCCAGCGGCATGGTGCCGCGCGAGCAGCTGTTCCTGACCACCAAGATCTGGATCAGCAACTTCCATCACGATGATCTGCTTGCCAGCCTGCGCGAGAGCCTGCGCAAGCTGCGCACCGATCACGTCGACCTGACCCTGATCCACTGGCCCTCGCCAAAGGACGAAGTGCCGATGGCCGAGTTCCTGGGTGCGCTGCGCGAAGCCAAGGCGCTGGGTTTGACCAAGGCGATTGGTGTTTCCAACTTCACCATCGACCTGACCCGTCAGGCCATCGCCATCCTCGGTGCCGATGCCTTTGCCACCAACCAGATCGAAGTTCATCCCTATCTGCAGAACCGTGCCTTGATCGCCTATCTGCGTGAGCAGGGCATCCATGTCACCGCGTTCATGAGCCTGGCCTATGGCGCGGTGCTGAAGGACCCGGTGATCCAGGCCATTGCCGACAAGCACCAGGCAAGCACTGCACAGGTCGCCTTGGCGTGGGCGCTGCAGCAGGGCTATGCGGTGATTCCGTCATCGACCAAGCGCGAGAACCTTGCCGGCAACCTGCAGGCGGCGCAGCTGCATCTGGATGCTGAAGACATGGCACGGATCGCGGAACTGGATCGCGGCGAGCGTGTAGCCAATCCAGGTATCGCGCCGGCATGGGATTGAAACGCGGCTCCTGAGTAAAGCCATGGCGGGCCGGCTATACCTGCCCGCCATGCTTCGAGACGCTGCGATTGTGGCGTTGTTAGCGAATACGCGACGCCAACTCTTGCGCCAAGGTTTCCAATAACAGGCTGACCGTTGGCAGCTCGCGTCGGCGCTTCATCCAGGCCAAGCTGAGTGGCAGGCCTTGGCTGGCCAGATGCGGCAGCACTTCCACCAGCGCGCCATCCTCAAGATGGCTGCGTACCAGCCAGGTCGGCAGCTGCACGATGCCGCTACCGACCAGCGCCGCGGTGACTTGCCCTTCGCCATCACCCACCACCAGCGGTGACGGCATCATCTGCTGCTCCACCTCGCCGGGCACCGCAGCTGCGAAGCGCCACGGACTGACCGAGCCATCGGCGCGTCCGTAGGCGATGCAGCGATGCGTCAGCAGGTCCTCGCGCGCTTTCGGCACACCATGTGCCGCCAGATAGGCAGGAGACGCACAGAACACGTGCTGCTCATGGCCCAGCAGTCGATGCTCGACCAACGACGACCACGCATCAGGACCGCCGATGCGCACGATGATGTCGACGCCATCCTCGACCGGATCGATAAAGCGGTCCGAGAACGACACCTGCGGCCGAGTTAGCGGATAGGCCTGGGCAAAACCCAGGATGATCGGCAAGACCTGCAAGCGGCCGAATGCGGCCGGCAGATCAATTCGCACTCGTCCACTTGGCTCATCATCCTCAGCCCGCAGCAACACCTCGGCTTCCTCAAGGTTCGCCAACACCTCGGTGCAGGTCCGGTAGAAGGCGATGCCCGCGTCGGTAAGTGACATGCGCCGCGTGGTGCGATGGAACAACGTGCGACCCAATCGTTCTTCCAATCGCGCAATCGACTTGCCGACCGCCGAAGCGGTGAGGTGCAACCGCTCAGCTGCCGCGGTGAAGCTGCCTGCGTCGGCAACACAGACGAAGACGTCGAGGCCTTTCAGGCGTTCAGAGGGGTGCATGCGGCGGGCTTCGCTATTGAAGAATCAAGTTCCGCAATGTTGGTAAAAAGCATCGCGTAACGGAACGTGCGTCCACGATAGGCTGGGCGCCCTCTTCCATCAACCCTCCAAGGCAGCAATGAGCCAACAACGCCCCACCGTCCTCGTCACCGGTGCCACTGGCCAGATCGGCGCCGAAACCTTGAAAAACCTGTTGCTGGAAGATGCGGTCACGCCGGTTGCGGCAGTGCGCTCGTCAGCCAAGGCCGCCGCCTTGCAGGCGCAGGGAATCCGCACTGTCATGCTCGATTTCGATCGTGACGACACGCTGCTGCCCGCGCTGCAAGGCATTGATCGGGTATTCCTGGTCACCGGTTACAGCGTAGACATGCTGCGCCAGAGCAAGGTCTTCCTCGATGCTGCAAAGCACGCCGGCGTACAGCATGTGGTGCACCTGGGTGCCTGCGGTGGCGATGACGCCAGCATCGGGCATTGGGCCTGGCATCAGCTGGTGGAGCGCTACATCGAGTGGCACGGTTTCTCGTTCACCCATCTCCGGCCGGAGGCCTTCATGCAGAACCTGCTGAGCTACGACGGCACCCGCGCGATAGTCGACGGCGTCATCCGCCAGTACACCGGCGATGCGCGCTTCAGCTGGGTCGACGGCGATGACGTCGCTGCGGTAGCCGCACAGGCGCTGGCGTGGCCGCAGCGGCATGCCGGGCAGACCTATCGCCTGGGCTACGACGCCATGTCCTATGGTGAGGTTGCCGCGCTGATGACGGATCTGCTTGGCCAGCCATTCCGCTACGAGGCGCTGAGCCCGGATGTGTTCCTGGAGGACATGCGCGCGGCCGGTGCCGAGATGGCCTACATGAACTGCGTGCGCGACAACTTCCAGCGGGTCGCCGAGCGGCGGGTGCCTGGCATCGAAGCCACCTTCGACAACTTCCCGGCCATCACCGGCCGCGAGCCGGTGCGCTGGACGGAGTTCATACGCAAACACCGTGCTGCGTTTGCGTACTGAACTGCGGGGCTCAGGCGCTTGCTGGGATTAGTCGTCGATACCCTGCAGCAACCACGCACGCATCGCTGCGTTCACTTCCGCAGGCTTTTCCAAGGGCGCGAGATGGCCGCAGTCCTCGATCACCACCAGCGCTGATTGCGGCATCAGCGCGGCCATCTGCTCGCTTACGGGCAGCGGCGTGATCGCATCGTTGCGACCGCAGACAATCAAGGCCGGGCCCTGCCAATCGCGCAGGACCTCGCTGCCATCGCTGCGTTGCAGCTGGCTCTGGCGCAGGAATACTTCAGCGCCGAGACGTGCAGTCATGCTGCGTACGGTATCCACCAGCGCATGGTCATCCAGGCGCGAGGCGTCGATGTAGCTGCGCATCAGCTTGTCGCCGAAACCATGGAAGGTGCCGGGCAGACGCACGCTGTTCTGCTGGGCCACGCGTTGAGCGGCGCGCTCGGGCGAATCGGGTTTGAACGAGGTATCCAGCAGGGCCAGCTTGAGTACCCGCTGCGGTGCGATACGGAGGATTTCCTGGGCGACGTAGCCACCGAGGGAGAAGCCGGCCAGGGCGAACTGTGCGGGTGCCTTGGCAAGTACATCTTCGGCGACGGCACGCATGTTGGTTTGCTGGGTGAGATCGCCGACCTCGCAGTCGGCGATGTCGGTGAGCGCTTCGAGCTGGGCCTGCCAGAGTGTGGCGTCGTTGAGCAGGCCGGGCAGCAGTAGCAGCGGGATTCTGGCTGCTGGGTTCTGGTTCGTTTGCATGGCGCTATTGTCGCGCCTTGGGGTGGTTCGGGGGGTGACGGGGTGGGGTTGGGCAACTGCCAAAGCCAGAGCCAAAGCACCCCTCCCCAGCCCTCCCCTGCGCTATGCGCAGGGGAGGGAGCGAAGCAGAGCACCCCTCCCCGGCCCTCCCCTTGCCTACGGCAAAGGGAGGGAGACAAGCCGCCCCCTCCCTTGCGCGTAGCGCAGGGGAGGGTTGGGGAGGGGTGCCTTTGGCTCTTGGCCTTCAGCTCTCAGCTCTTAACCCCACCCACCGGCAGCGTCACATTCATGATGGTCGAGTCATCCGGGTCAGCCTTCACCTTGAAACCCAGGCTCTGGCACATCGCCAGCATGGTGCTGTTCTCACGCAGCACTTGCCCTTCCACTACGTTCAAACCCAGCCAGCTGGCGTACTCGATCATGATCTGCATCAGCTTCCAGCCGATGCCGTGACCCTTCAGGTCCGAGCGGATCAGGATGCCGTACTCGCCGCGGTTGTAATCGGCATCGGCGTGCAGGCGCACCGCGCCGAGCATTTCGCCGGTCTTGGGATCAATCGCCACCAGTGCGATCGAGCGCGCGTAATCCAGCTGAGTCAGGCGGGCAATGAACTCGTGGCTGAAATGCTTCACCGACTGGAAGAAACGCAGGCGCAGATCATCGTCGGTGACGCGTGCGAAGAAGGCACGGAACAAGCCATCGTCCTCTGGTCGCACCGGGCGAAGGAAGGCTTTGCCACCATCGGATAGATCTATCGTGCGCTCCCACTCGGTGGGATACGGGAAAATCGCGAAACGCGGATGACCGCGGCCCTTGTGCAGGCGCTTGACCGGGGTGATGGCGACACGTGCGTCGAGCGCGATCACGCCATTGCGATCGGCCAGTAGCGGATTGAGATCCAGCGTGCGGATCTCTGGAATATCCGCCGCCAGCTGCGCCAGCTTGACCAGCACCATTGCCACCGCACGCTCGTCCGCCGCCGGTACGTCACCGTAAGCCTTGAGGATGCGTGAGACGCGGGTGCGGCCGATTACTTCATGTGCAAGTCGCAGATCCAGCGGCGGCAACGCCAAGGTCTTGTCGTCGATCACTTCCACTGCGGTACCACCACGGCCGAACACGACCACAGGGCCGAATACCGGATCGTCGGCAATGCCGGCGATCAGCTCGCGTGCCTTGGGCCGGGTCAGGCTGGGTTGCACCAGCACGCCTTCGATGCGCGCCTGCGGGCGCTTCTCACGGGCGCGCTGCAGGATGGTGGTTGCCGCGGACTGCACCGCACGCAGGCTGCCCAGGTTCAAGCGCACACCATCGACTTCGGATTTGTGCGGGATGTCCGGCGAGAAAATCTTCACCGCCACGCTCATGCCCTGCTCCAGCATCGGCTGCGCCAGGTCCATTGCTTCGTGCGGATCACGCGCAACCATCACTTCCAACGACGGTATGCCGTAGGCCTGCAGCAGTTTGTGCGTGGCAACCGGGTCCAGCCATTGCTGATCGTTGGCCAACGCCGCCTCGACCAGCACGCGTGCAGCCGGCACATCCACCACGAAATCTGCTGGCAGGCTGGGCGGCGTTTCCATCAGCGCGGTCTGCGCCTCGCGGTAACGCACCAGATGCTGGAAACCACGCACGGCGTCGGCTTCGGTTGGATAGGTCGGTACGCGCGCGGTGTTGAGGGTGACCGTGGCGCGGTCGTCATTGCCCAGCCATACCGCGAACACAGGCTTGTCGCGCAGCTGCCGCGAGCGCTGCCCCAGCGTGGTGGTCAGCGCCTGCGCGGCCTCGGCCGAGGAAGTGAACGCAGTCGGCACGTTGATCACCAACACCGCGTCGTTGGCGTCGTCGGACAGCAGCGCTTCAATCGCGGAGGCGTAACGGCCGCCATCGGCATCGACCACGATGTCGACCGGGTTGTCACGCGACCAGCCCTGCGGCAGAGCCTTGTCCAGCAGTTCGATGGTGGCCGGCGACAGCTCGGCCAGGCTGCCGCCCAGCGCCTGCAGTTGATCCACCGCCAGTCGACCAACACCACCACCATTGCTGAGGATCGCCAGACGGCGACCCGGGAAGGTTCCAAGCCGGCCCAGGGTCTCGGCTGCGGTGAACAGTTCGTCCAGTGCATTCACCCGCAGAAGACCAGCGCGGTTGAAGGCTGCGCCGTAGACCGCGTCGGAATCGGCCAACGCCTGCGAATGGGTGGTGGTTACTTCATCACTGCCGCGCGGCTTGCGCCCGGATTTGACCACCACTACGGGTTTTGCGCGGGCGGCGGCACGTGCGGCCGACATGAACTTGCGCGCGTCGCTGATCTGGTCGACGTAGAGCAGGATTGCGCGGGTGCGGTAGTCGCTGGCGAAGTAATCGAGCAGATCGCCGAAGTCGACGTCCAGCGCATCGCCCAGCGACACCACCGCCGAGAAACCGACCGAACGCGCCACGCCCCATTCCACTAGCGCGGCGGCTATCGCGCTGGATTCGGAGATCAACGCCAAATCGCCGGCCTGCGGCGTGTGCGCGGCGATGCTGGCATTGAGCCGTGCATGTGGGGCGATGACGCCCAGGCAATGCGGGCCGAGCACGCGCATGCCCTTGGGCCGTGCGGCGGCTTCCACCTGTGCAGCCAAGGAGCCCGGACCCTTGCCCAGGCCGGAAGTAAGGATGATGGCGGCGGCCACGCCCAGTTCGGCCGCTTGCGCAACCACCTGCGGCAACAGCGTTGCCGGCACGGTGATGACCACCAGATCCGGAATCCACGGCAGGTCCTTGAGCTTCTTGACCGTGCGCATACCGTCGATTTCGGCATAGCGCGGGCTGACCCAGCCGATCTGCCCGGCGAAGCCGCCAGCGCGCAGATTGCGGACCACCGCGCGGCCGGCGGAACGATCGCGTGGGCTGCCGCCAATCACTGCCACCGAGCGGGGGCGAAATACGGTCTGCAGGTGGTAGGTGCTCATTGCGACGCCTGTTGCGGGTACCGGGTCAAAGGTACACGGCTGCGGTGCTGGGTGGGCTGCGTTGGATCAAAGTGGGGGTGTTTTGGGGTGTTGGTGGGTGCGGTCTTGATTATTGCGAAGAGCACCCCTCCCCGGCCCTCCCCTGCGCTGCGCGCAAGGGAGGGAGACAAGCTGCCCCTCCATTGCGCGTAGCACAGCGGAGGGTTTGTTTTTGCCCCCTCCCTTTGGCGTAGCCAAGGGGAGGGTTGGGGAGGGGTGTTTTTTGCGTTTGTCGTTGGGTTTGCCGGTAAAGCTCCTGCCGAGCATGGCTCGGCACTACATTCAGAGCAGCGTTCCGCCGAGGATCATTGCGGCGATGCTGAAATAGATCACCAGGCCGGTGACATCCACCAGCGTTGCCACGAACGGGGCCGAGGCGCTGGCCGGGTCGAAGCCCAGGCGCTTGAGCACGAACGGCAGCATCGAGCCGGACAGGGAACCGAAGGTGACGATGCCGATCAGGGCCGCACCGATGGTCACCGCCAGCAGCTTCCAGTGCTCGCCGTAGTCGTGCAGGCCGGCCAGCTGCCAGACGGTGATGCGGATGATCGCCAAGCTGCCGAGGATCGCGCCCAACACAACGCCGGTCGGCAGCTCGCGTAGGGCGACCTTCCACCAGTCGCGCAGGCGCAGCTCGCGCAGCGCCAGCGAGCGGATCAGCAGCGAGGTCGCCTGTGAGCCGGAGTTGCCACCCGAGCTCATGATCAGCGGGATGAACAAGGTCAGCACCACCGCACGCGCCAGCTCGTCCTCATAGTGCTGCATGGCGCTGGCGGTGAGCATTTCGCCGAGGAACAGCACGCTCAACCAGCCGGCACGCTTGCGCAGCATCTCCAGGAAACCGATCTGCATGTACGGCTTGTCCAGGGCTTCCACACCACCGAACTTGTGCACGTCCTCGGTGGATTCATCGATCAACGCATCGAGGATGTCGTCGACGGTAACAATGCCCAGCATCTGCTGCTGCGCATCCACCACCGGGATCGCCAGCAGGTCGTGGCGGCGGATCAGCTGCGCTACCTCTTCCTGGTCCAGCAAGGCATCCACGGTCACCGGCGGATTGACCTGGGCAACCGACAGGATCGAATCCCCCGGCTCGCCGGTGATCAGCCGCCGCATCGTCACCACCTGCTGCAGCTGGCGGGTCTGCGGGTCCAGCACATAGATGGCGTAGACCGTCTCGCGGCTGCGCTCCACTTCGCGGATGTGCTGCAGGGTCTGCGCCACCGTCCAGTCTGCCGGCACGCCGACAAACTCGGTGGTCATCAAGGCACCGGCGGTGTTGGGTGGATAGCTCAGCAGCAGCTGGATCGAGCGCCGCGCCTCCGGTGCCAGCAGCGGGATCAGCCGCGCGCGCTCGGCATCATCCAGCTCATGGACGATGTCGGTGGCACGGTCGTCGGCCATCAGCCCCAGCAGGGCTGCGGCGCGGGCCGGTGGCAACGCTGCGATCAGTTCACCCGCATGCTGCAGCTCAGGGGCTTCCAGCAGTTTGACCGCACGCGGCAAAGACAATGCCGCCAGGGTATTGGCCGCAAGTGGCAATGGCAGGGCGTTGAGGTACTCCACCGCGTCGGCGGTGTTGTAATCGGCCAAGGGCGCGCTCAGCGTGGCTGCGTCCACCACTGGCCGCAGAAATTGCTTCTGGTTCATGTTGATTCGCCTGTTCTGGATTGCGACCGCAACGCCAGCACAGGGCGAACCAGCCCTGTCAGGCGGTTGCCGTCGCTGGTGTCGACGATCGCGATCGACTTCTACTGTCGCTGGACATGGGTTGGACTCCGGAAAGGTGCTGCGCGGTTCTACCGGCAGCGGCGCGAGTCTGGTCCTGTTGGCCGGCGGGGTCAAGCCTGCATCGCTGCATCCCAACAACGGAGGGCTTCTGTTCGCATTCACTCACGGCACAGTCCGCATAATGTGAAATCCTCGGTAGGCAGCTGCCCGACCGGTCAGCTGAATCAATCAAGGAATCCCAATAAATGCATGGCACCGGTCTCGAATTAGCCTTGGTACTGCTGCTGGCGGCGGTCATCGCCGTGCCGGTATTCAAGCGCTTCGGCTTGGGTGCGGTGCTGGGCTATCTGGCCGCTGGCGTGGTGCTCGGCCCGCATGTGCTGGGCTTCGTGCAGGACGCCGACCGCATCCTCAATGCCGCCGAGATCGGCGTGGTGATGCTGTTGTTCGTGATCGGGCTGGAACTGTCACCGTCGCGGCTGATGGTGATGCGGCGGCCGGTGTTCGGTGCCGGCACGGTGCAGGTGCTGCTCAGTGCGATGGTGTTGGGCGGTTTGCTGCTGCTCAATCACTTCTCGTGGAAGAGCGCGTTGGTGATCGGCACCGCGCTGGCATTGTCATCTACTGCGGTTGGCCTGCAGCTGCTGTCCGAGCACAAGGCACTCAACTCCGACTATGGCCGGCTCGGCTTCGCCATCCTGCTGTTCCAGGATCTGGTCGCCATTCCCTTGCTGGCCGCCATTCCCCTGCTGGGCGGGGTCAAGAACGAAACCCTGAGCTGGCAGGATGCCTCCATCGCCCTCGGCGCGCTGATGCTGGTGATCGTGCTCGGCCGGCCCATGCTGCGCCAGCTGTTCAATATCGTTGCACGCACGCGAATGCCGGAAGTGTTCACCGCCACCGCCTTGCTGGTGGTGTTGGGCACGGCCTGGTTCATGGCCGAGGCAGGGCTCAGCGCCAGCCTGGGCGCCTTCATCGCCGGCGTATTGCTGGCCGACTCCGAATTCCGCCACGAGATCGAGTCGCAGATCGAGCCGTTCAAGGGCCTGCTGCTCGGCCTGTTCTTCATCGCCGTTGGCATGGGCATCGACCTGAAGCGGGTTGCCGCCGAACCCGAGATCATCGCGCTGGGCGTGGTCATCCTGCTGGCGGTGAAGTTTTCCATCCTGATCGCGCTGGGCCTGGCCGCGCGTCTGTCGCTGCGCAATGCGCTGATGCTGGGCAGTGTGTTGTGGCTGGGCGGCGAGTTCGCCTTCGTGGTGTTCAACGAAGCCGAGCGTGCGCATCTGCTTGGGCGGATCAACCACGACCGGCTGGTGGCGGTGGTAAGCCTGTCGATGGCGATCACGCCATTGTTGCTGCTCGCGCTGCAGCGCACATTGCAGCTCAAACCGCCGGCGCGCCCGGCGCAACCCGAACCGGATGAAACGCTGAAGGATGCCGGGGCGCAGCGGCCGCAGGTGTTGATTGCCGGCATGGGCCGCTTCGGCCAGATCGTCGGGCGCTTGCTGACCGCGCAGCGCATTCCGTTTGTGGCCTTGGAAGCCGACCCGGACACGGTCAAGGACCTGCGCCGCTTCGGCAACCAGTTGTATTACGGCGACCCTACCCGCCCCGATCTGCTGCGCGCGGCAGGCGCCGAGCACATCCGCGTGTTCGTGATGGCAATGGACGACCCGGACACCAATCTGCGTGCGGTACGGCTGGTGCGACGCATGTATCCCAAGGCGACCGTGCTGGCGCGTGCGCGCAACCGCCAGCACGCGTGGAAGCTGCTGGACATGTCGGCCGAACCGTTCCGCGAGGTATTCGGCTCCAGCCTTGAAGCCAGCGAACGGGTGCTGACCGCGCTCGGCTTTCCGGAAAATGTCGCGCGCGACCACGTGCAACGATTCCGCGAGCACGATGAAGCACTGCTCAAGGCGCAGCATCTGGTCTACGACGACGAGGTGGCGGTGATGCAGACCTCGCGCGATGCCCGCGCTGATTTGATGCATCTGTTCGAAGCCGATGCCAGTGACAGCACGACGGTGAAGCCGTCCAACGACAAGGATTGAGGCGGCCTGGGCTGGCGTTGTTCTGTGCGCGCTGTGCGCGCTGTGGGAGCTGTGGGAGTTGTGGTAGCGGCGTAAGCCGCGAAGCTGATGGTGCTGAAGGCCTTGGCAGCTTTGCTATCTGATGATGTGGTGGCTTCGCGGCTTACGCCCCTCCCACAAAAATGAAGCTGATGGTGCTGAAGTCGTTGGTATCCATGTGATCTGCTGATATTGCGGCTTCGCGGCTTACGCCGCTCCTACAAATGCAGCCGCAACACACCGGCCTCATGGAAAGGGCGCCTTGCGGCGCCCTTTTGCTTACTTGCGCCGCTGGGCCGGCACGAAGACTTCGTTGACCGCGGCCGCCAGCTGATCCGGCGGCAACAGGCCCTGGTCGAGCAGGAAATTGTTGAATGCCAGCCGATCGAACTTATCGCCCAATGCCAGCTCGGTCTGCATGCGCAGCTCCATGATGCGGGTGTAGCCGTAGAAGTAGCTGCAGGCCTGGCCCGGCGAACGCACCGTGTAGCGGTCCAGTTCCTGCGTGGTCATAGCCTCGGACAGACCCACGCCTTCCACCAGTACCTTGCGGGCGCGCTCGCGGTCGGTCTGGCCCAGGTTGAGTGCGGGGTCGAGCATGGCGCGGGCGGCGCGCAGCAGGCGGAACTGCAACGCGATCATCTGCCCGTCCAGCGGCTCGAACGGCACCATCTCGGCTTCGGCATACAGCGCCCAACCTTCAACATTCACCGAGTTGAAGGCGAACATGGTGCGCGCCAGCGAGATGCCGCGCTCGACCATCGCCGCGAACTGCAGGTCGTGGCCGGGGCGGCCTTCGTGCGCGCTCAGCGTCCATGCCGCCGAACCGAAGTTGAAGTCGTCGTACTGCGCCTTCTCACCCGAGGCCGGGTTACCCAGCGGCAGCACGAAGGTGCCCTGCTGGCCGGTGTTGCCGACCAGCGGTGCCGGCAGGTAATGCGGAGCAGGCGAAGCCGCACTTTCGGCCTCACTGCCCAGGCGCATCTGCAGCGGGCGCTGCGGCACGTCGACGATGCCCTGCTTGTGGATGATCGGATCGATCGCATCGATGACGCTGCGGTAATGCGATTCCAGCTGATCGTTGCCGATCTTGTCCTGCTTCAGCGCGCGGATCACCGCCACGTAATCGGTGTTGTCGGCGACCTTCAAACCCTTGGCCTGCACCACCAGCGGTGCCAGCTGGCGCATCATCGCGCGGGTTTCCATGTATTCGAGCTGGGCCCGCTGCATCAGCAGGGTCGGATCGATGTCCACGCCCACCTCCTTGAGCTGGAAGGCATACAGCTCGGCCGGCAGACGGTTGTCGGTGCGCGCCTTCGGCAGCACCTCCTTGCTGGTCCAGGCGATGTAATCCTTCATCTGCGTGGACAGCTCGGCCAGCGAGGCATCGGCGCCGTCAATCTTGTACTTGGCAAACAGCTTGCCGATGCCGGCAATGTAGGTATCGACATTGGCCAGCGCTTGATCCACTTCGATCCTGGTCGGCTGCAGCAGGTTCGGCGTGCCGCTCTTTTCCTCATAGCGCTGGCGCGCCAGCGTAGCCAGCGGCTGCGTGCCCGGTGCCTTGCCGAGATAGGCATTGAGGCGGTCCAGCGCCTTCGCCCGGCGCGCTTCGGGAACCTGGTCGGACAGCAGGCTGTTGATACCGCCGAATACTGCCTGCGGCACATCCACCCATGGCATCAGGTGTTGCTCGTTGAGGGTGCTGCTTTCGATGTTGCGCTCGGCGGCGCCGATCATGATCTCCAGATCCTGGCGCAGGTTCGGATCACGCTCCACCTGCAGCTTCTCGCGCAGCTGGTCACGTGCCTTGTTCATGGCGGCGCGGTAACGCCCGGTGTTGTCCGCGCGCAGATCGACGACCTTGTCGTCATAGCCGGGCACGCCGAAGAAGCTGGTCATTTCAGGCTGGAACGGCGCCTGCGCCTGTAACAGGATCTGCGCCAGTTCGTTGCTGCGCGCAACCCAGGCCGGGGCGGCGGGCGTGGTTTTGGTCGTGGCGGGTGCGGCGGCGGCGGATGCGGTGAGCGGCAGCGGCGCGGCCAGTGCAAGGGCGACTGCGAGGACGAGAGGCTTCATGGACAGCTCCGTAAGGGATGGGCTGACCGTACGCAGTCGTTGTCGGGGCGGCAAGGGTAGGAAGTGGGGGTATTGGGGGATTGCTGGTGCAAAAGCTCACCCCTCCCCAACCCTCCCCTTGGCCTTTGGCCAAAGGGAGGGCGCTGAGCGTTGCTCCCTCCCTTTCGCGCAGCGAAGGGGAGGGTTGGGGAGGGGTGCTTCTGGCTTTGGCCTGCAGCCCTCACCCACAAATCAAAACAGCAAAACGCCTCAAGGCTTCAAGCAACGCCCGAGGAAGTTCTCAGCCACACGGTAGCGATGCAACGCATCCGCGCCCGACAAACCATGCTTCGCCCCCGGATAGGTCATCAGCTCGAACGGCTGGCCACGCTTCTGCAGCGCGCTCATCAGGGCGGTCGAATTGGAGAACAGCACGTTGTCATCGGCCATGCCGTGGATCAGCAGCAGCGGCGAGGTCAGCCCGGCGATATGGGTGAGCACGCGTGCTTCGCGGTAGCCATCGACATTGGCCGCCGGCAGGTTCATGTAGCGCTCGGTGTAGTGGGTGTCGTACAGGCCCCAATCGGTAACCGGCGCACCAGCCACGCCACAGGCGTACTGGTCCGAGGCCTTGGCCAGCAGCATCAAGGTCATGTAACCGCCGTTGGACCAGCCCTGCACGCCGATGCGGCTGCCATCCACCCACGGCTGCGACTTCAGCCATTCCACGCCCTTGAGCTGGTCGGCCACTTCCACCGTGCCCTGCACGCCGTACAGCGCGCCGCCGAAGTCACGGCCACGACGCGGCGTGCCACGGTTGTCCAGCGAGAACACCACATAGCCGCGCTGGGCCAGGTACTGGTTGAACAGGTGATCACCACGACCCGGCCAGCTGTCGGTCACGGTCTGCGAGGCCGGGCCGCCGTACACGTAGACGGCAACCGGATACTTCTTCGCCGGGTCGAAGCCTTCCGGCTTGATCACGCTGTAATTCAGCGGGGTCTTGCCATCGGCCGCGGTCAGCGTGCCGTATTCGACCGGGCGCTGCGCGTCGCGGTACTTGGCATATGGATGGTTGGCGTCGGCCAGGTTGTTGTCCAGCAGGGTGGCGATCTTCTCGCCATTGGCCCGGAACAACTCGATCTGCGGCGGCGTGGTGCTGTTGGACCAGCTGTCCACATAGACGCTGCCGTTCTTGGCGAACGCGGCGCTGTGCATGCCCGGCGCCTGCGACAACTTCTTCGGCGTGCCACCGGCCAGCGGCACGGCATAGATTTCGCTGCGCAGCGCCGATTCAACGCCGGCACGGAAGTAGACGGTGCCAGCGTCTTCATCGACGGCCAGCAGCTCGTCCACCGGCCAGTTGCCCGAGGTCAGGACGGTCTGGTTGCGGCCATCAGCGCTGGACACATACAGGTGCTGGAAGCCGCTGCGCTCGGACGACCACAGGAAGCGTCCATCCTTGAGGAACTTCAGGCTGTTGTGCAGCGGCACCCAGGTCTTGGCAGTCTCGGTGACCAGTACCTGCTGCTTGCCGTCGGCCAGGTTGGCTTCGATCAGCTCCAGCGTGTGCTGGTCGCGGCTCTGGCGCTGGAAGGTGAGGTGCTGGGCATCGCGCCAGTTGACGCGGGTCAGGTAGATATCTTTCTGCTTGCCCAGGTCCACCCAGTTGGCCGCGGCATCAGCACGCGGCGCAATTACGCCCAGGGTGACCAGTACGTTCGGATCGCCGGCCGCCGGGTAGCGCTGCTCGATCATCTCCACGCGGTCGGCATACATCTCGTAACGCTTCTGCACCGGCACTGGCGATTCGTCGATGCGGGCGAAGGCAATGGCCGAGTCATCCGGTGCCCACCAATAACCGGTGTGGCGGTCCATTTCCTCGTCGGCGACGAATTCGGCCACACCGTTGCCGATGGTGGCGCTGCCGTCACGGGTCAGCTGCAGCTGCTTGCCGCTGGCCAGGTCGATCACCCACAGGTTGCGCTCGCGCACGAAGCTGACGAAGCCGCCCTTGGGCGAGAGCTTGGCGTCGGTGCTGAAGCCTTCGCCATTGGTGAGCTTGCGCACCGCAGCGCTGCCCTGCTTGCCCAGGTCGTAGAGGTAGAGCTCACCGCCCAACGGGAACAGCAGGGTCTGCGCATCCGGCGACCACTGGTAATCAACGATGCCGCTGAAGGCAGCGATGCGCTGGCGCTCGCGGCGGGCCTTCTCGGCATCGCTCAGGGTTTCAGTACCGGGCAGCACCACTTTGGAATCGACCAACAGCCGGGTCTGGCCGCTGGCGATGTCGTATTCCCACAGGTCCAGCTGCTTGACGTCGCTGTCCTTGCCGCGCAGGAAGGTGACCCGCGAACCGTCCGGGGCGACCTTGGGCTTCATCAACGTGGGGCCGGACAGCGGCGCCTTGCCGGTGATGGCTTCGAGGGTGAGCTTTTCAGCGTGGACAGCAGGGGTGGCTAGGATCATGGCAAGGGCTAGAAACAAGGGACGCATGGTTTACCTGTCAGAACAGCACGGATCTGACCATCCTAGCCGAGCACCGCCCGTACTGCCCCTGCCGTGCGTCAGTCTCGCTTGCCGAACAGCAGGCGCTTCTCCTCGTCACTAAGCGGCTGGCCGGCTTGCGGGTTCACCGTCGGCCCGACCGCGTAGGCGCGCTGGGTGGCCGGACGTTCGGCGATGGCCTGGTGCCAGCGGCGCAGGTGCGGGAAGGCGTCGAAGTCCACCGGCAGCTTGGCGTAGGCGCCAATCCACGGGTAGCTGGCCATGTCGGCAATGCCGTAGTCGTCGCCGCCAAGGAACGCCGACTCGGACAGGCGCTTGTCCATCACCCGGTGCAGGCGCCGTACCTCGCTGTCATAGCGCTCGATCGCGTAGGGGATGCGCTCCGGCGCGTAGACGTTGAAGTGGCCCATCTGCCCGCTCATCGGGCCGAGACCGCCCATCTGCCAGAACAACCACTCCAGAGTGGCGGCACGACCGCGCAGGTCAGCGGGGATGAAGCGACCGGTCTTCTCGGCCAGGTACAGCAGGATGGCGCCGGACTCGAACACGCTCAGCGGCGCGCCGCCATCGACCGGGGCATGGTCGACGATGGCCGGCATCTTGTTGTTTGGCGAGATTGCCAGGAATTCCGGCAGGAACTGGTCGCCCTTGCCGATGTTGACCGGGTGCACCCGGTACTCCAGCCCGGCCTCTTCAAGGAACAAGGTGATCTTGTGGCCATTCGGGGTGGGCCAGTAGTAAAGGTCGATCATGAATACGCCTCGGCAGAACCATCCTCAGGGGCCTCTACGGTAGCCGCTTGGCAGCCTTCCGGGCGACCGGTAACCTCCCCTGTTTCCGCAACGCACCATCCTTCCCAATGTCTGAACAGAAATCACTGAGCCCGCTGTCCTCCCTGATCTTCGCTTCACGCTGGTTGCAGCTGCCGCTGTACCTGGGCCTGATCCTGGCGCAATGCGTCTACGTATTCCTGTTCGGCAAGGAACTGTGGCACCTGATCCATTCGGCCACGCAGCTGACCGAGCAGCTGATCATGCTGGCCGTACTGGGCCTGATCGACGTGGTGATGATCTCCAACCTGCTGGTAATGGTGATCGTCGGCGGCTATGAAACCTTCGTCTCGCGCCTGCGTCTGCACAACCACCCGGACCAGCCGGAGTGGCTGAGCCACGTCAATGCTTCGGTGCTGAAGGTAAAACTGGCGATGGCGATCATCGGCATCTCCTCGATCCACCTGCTCAAGACCTTCATCGAGATCGGCACGCTGGGCTCGGAAGGCAGCAAGTACACCGAGGCCGGTGTGCTGTGGCAGACCATCATCCATTGCGTGTTCATCCTGTCGGCCATCGGCATCGCTTGGACCGACAAGCTGATGTCCAACGGCCACGCCAAACCGGCGGCCAACGCGCACTGAGCAACACCAATGACGGGCGCCACATCATGTGACGCCCGTCACTCTTTCATTTCAGCGTCACCATTGGCTGCCGCTTACCGCGCCGGCGATGCTAGATTCGCGCTTCACTGCTGATGGGTACGGCATCGGGAAATGCCATCACCTCATGCCGCCAAGGCAAACGCAGTCCACGTTCGTCGATTCAAGGGGATGTTTGATGTCGTACGTCATGAGTAAAGGCACGCTGCGCCTGTTGATGCCCGCTGTTCTGCTGAGCACGCTGGTCGCCTGTTCCGGCAAGGATGAGTCCGCCGCCCCGGCTGCTGCACCGGCCACGCCTGCAGCCGCAGCACCCGCCGCACCGGTGGTTGCCGACAAGGTGCAGGCCATGGACACCCAGCAGCTGCGCGACATGGCCAGCGCCGCCCTGCGCGAGAACCGCATGTATGCGCCGGCCGGCGACAACGCCATGGAGTACTACCTCGCCCTGCGCGACAAGCTGCCCGACGACGCCTCGATCAAGAGCGCGCTGACCGACCTGCAGCCCTACACCCTGATCGCCGCTGAGCAGGCCTTGAGCCGTGAGGACTTCACCGAAACCCAGCGCCTGATCGCGTTGGTTGAGAAAGTGGACCCCACCGCACCGGCGCTGCCGCGCCTGAAGCAGGGCGTCACCGGCAGCATGCAGGTTGCCGAACGCCGCACCGTGGAAGAAGCCGATAAGGCCAAGAAGGACGCTGAAACCCGCGCCAAGCAGCAGGTGGAACAGCAGCGCTTGGCCCAGCAGCAGGCGGTTGAAGCGACTGCCGCGCAGCAGCTGGCGGCAAAGCAGGAAGCCGCGCGCAAGGACAGTGAGCGTCAGGAAGCTGAGCGTCAGGCTGCCGCCCGCCGCGAAGCAGAGCAGCGCAGTGCTGCGCAGGCTGCCGCCCAGCAGGCCGCCGCACCCAAGCCGGCTGCAGCACCGGCGCTACGTGCAGTCAGCACCCCGGCCCCGCGCTACCCGGCCGATGCGTTGCGTTCGGGCACCTCCGGTGAAGTGCTGGTGGAGCTGAGCATCGGCACCGACGGCTCGGTCACCGACGCTCGCGTGCTGCGCGCCACCCCGGCACGCGTGTTCGACCGCGAAGCCTTGAATGCGGTGAAGCGCTGGAAGTTCGAGCCGATCAGCAGCCCGACCACCACCCGTCGTACCTTGGCGTTTGCGCCGAACAAGTAAGCGGTTTTTGCTTGCGAAAAGGCCCGGATCGCTCCGGGCCTTTTTGGTTTTGGTAGTGCCGAGCCATGCTCGGCAGAGGCCTTACCGGTAAAGCCCCTGCCGAGCATGGCTTGGCACTACAGGTGGAGCAAAAGCAAAGGCCCGGAGTGATCCGGGCCTTTGTATATCTGAAACATTGCTGCTTCGTTCCGTATGCCGAGCATGGCTCGGCACTACAGAAGATCAACCAGAGATCGCCAGACGCTCCTGGCGGTAACGCCATACTGCGACCGCCCACAGCAGCACCGCCAACAGCACCGAGGCGGCCAGATACACCGCCCACTGCGTGGCCGATGGCATCTCGCCGCGGGTCACCTTCACCAGCATCTGGTTCTGCGACAGGAACGGCACTGCGTACTGCCACAGCTGGGTGTCCTTCAGCGGATAAGCCATCAAGGCATAGCCCGGCAGCATCGGCAGCAACATCAACCAGACCATGTGGCTCTGTGCTTCCTTCATGCTCTTGGAGCTGGCCGACAGGCAGGTCAGCAGGGCGGTGCCGATCAGCACCAGCGGCAGCAGGATCACCAGCAGCTTGCCCATCGCCGCGAAGCTCACGTCCAGCGAACGCGCCGCGCCACCACCAATGCTGGCACTGATCTTGAACGAGATCAGGATCAGCAGCATCGACGCCAGACCCAACAACACCGCCGCCAGCATCTTGCCGCTGACCAGTGCGCCGCGTGCTGCCGGCGTGGCCAGCAAGGGCTCCAACGATTGCCGCTCACGCTCACCGGCGGTGGTATCCATCGCCAGATGCGAGCCGCCGATGAAGGCGAACAACATCAGCACCAAAGGCAACACCACCGACAGGAAGATGCCGCGCTTGGCTTCGGCCGTTGCCAGATCGCGGGTGCCGACATTGACCGGCGCGGCCACCATCGGATTGACGCCGCGCGCCAGCAAGCGCAATGCACCTACCGATTGCCCGTAGGCAGTCAACACATTGCGTACGCGGGCGATCTGCACGTCTCCGGTACGGCGCGTGGTATCAGCGACGATCTCCACCTTGGCCGGCTTGCCGGCCTGCCAGTCGGCGGCGAAGTTCTCGTCGATCACCAAGGCCAGGTCTTCGCGCTGGCTGCGGATCAGTGCTTCGTAGTCAGCCGGCGCCTCGGTGGCATTGATGCCGCGGCTGGCCAGGAAGGCAACCAGGTTCGGGGCGCGGGCGATGCCCACCACCGGGATGCTCAAGTCTTTTTCCAACTGCGTCTCGGCGCGCAGGTTGGTGAGCTTGTTCATGCCCAGGAACAGCAACGGGTACAGCAGCGGCGCGGTCAGCAAGGTAAGCAGGAAGGTGCGGCGGTCGCGGGCGAAGTCGCGCAGTTCCTTGCGCATCACCGTGAAAATGGCGCGGAAATATCCAGTCTGGCTCATGCGTGCAGGCCCTCCTCGCTGCCGATCAGTTTCACGAACGCGTCTTCCAGGTTGCTCTCATGGGCCTGCTCGCGCAGCTCATCCGGCGTGCCCTGGGCCACTACCCTGCCCTGCGCGACGATCACGATGCGGTCACACAGCGCGGCGACCTCCTGCATGATGTGGCTGGAGAAGATCACGCAGCGGCCTTCCTCGCGCAGTTCCTTGAGGAAGCCACGCAGGCCACGGGTGGTCATCACGTCCAAGCCATTGGTCGGCTCGTCGAGGATGACGTTGCGCGGGTCGTGGATCAGCGCACGGGCGATCGCGGTCTTGGTGCGTTGGCCCTGGCTGAAACCCTCGGTGGCACGATCGAGGAAATCCTCCATCTGCAGCGCCTTGGCCAGGCGCGCGGTGCGCTCGACGATGGCGGCCGAACTCATGCCATGCAGTTCACCGAAGTAATCGATGTTCTCGCGGGCGGTCAGGCGCTTGTACACGCCGCGCGCATCCGGCAGCACGCCGAGGCTGCGGCGCACCGCGTTGGGGTCGACCGCGGCATCGATGCCATCGACCAGCACGCGGCCGCTTTCCGGCGTCATCAGCGTGTACAGCATGCGCAGCGTGGTGGTCTTGCCGGCACCATTGGGGCCGAGCAGACCGGTGATCTGGCCATCATGGGCGGTGAAGCCCACGTCATCCACGGCAATCACCGGCGTCTTGTCCTTGCCCCTGCCGGGGAAGGTCTTGCGGAGTCGTTCTGCAACGATCATGGAAGCTAATCCTCAGTGATGCGGTGATGTCACGGTTCCCAGCCATTGAAACTGGTGAACGGCGGCACGTAGTTGAGTTTTTCCAGGCAGGCACCGTCGAGCGCCTTCGGGTCGGTCTTTTCGATGAACTGCGCGAACAGCTTGGGCATGCAGCCCGCGCCGATCACGTTGTGACCCTGGCCGCGCAGCACGAACAGGCGCGCGTTATCCAGATGCTTGACCACTTCTTCGCCATAGCGCGGCGGCGTCACCGGATCGAACTCGCCTTCCAGCACCAGCGTCGGCACCTTGCCGGCCAGCGGCTTGTGGAAGTCGGCTGGTGCCGTGCCCTTGGGCCAGCTGGCACACATCGCGCCCATGGCTTCGGCCATCTGGTTGCCGAGCACGGTGTTCTCGTCGGCGCTGTTGGCGACCATGCTTTCCTTGTCTTCGCTGCATACCACCGACAGCTGCATGCCCATCGCCATGGCGTCCTTCATCTCGCCCTGCAGCATCTGCGTCAGCGCCATCAGGTTGTCGTAACGGCCGCCATTGGCTTCATGGATGAGCTTGGGCAGCAGCGCACCGGCAGCCGGCATGTAGGCATACATGCGCACCAGCCCGGCCACGGTTTCGGCACGCAGCTCGCCTTGCTGCTGTTCGCCGGTGCTGGCGTCGCGGTACTGCACCGTCACCGGTTGCGCGCGCAGCTTGGCCAGCAGCGTGTCCAGCTCGGCACGTGGATCACCGAGCTTGTCCTTGCACGAGGCGGTCTTGGTGCACTGGGCAAACTGCAGCGCCAGTGCGTCGTCAAGGTTGCGCGCGAAGATATTGCCCAGCTGCAGGCTGTTCGGCACCACCGAGTCGAGCACGATGCTGCGGGTGGCCTGCGGATGACGCATGGCGTATTGCTGGGCCACACGGGTGCCGTAGCTGACACCGACCAGATTGATCTGCGTCGCGCCGATAGCCTGGCGCACCGCATCCAGATCCGCCACCGCCTCGGTGGTGGTGTAGAAGCGCAGGTCGGCCTTCTTTGCCAGCTCGGTTGCGCAGCCCTGTGCGGCGGCCTGCATCGACGCGGTTGTGAAATCGGCATCGTCCGGCGTATCGCAGGCCAGCAGGTTGGATTTGCCGGTACCGCGCTGGTCGACCAGGATCACGTTACGGTGCTTGCGCACCTCGGCAAATGCAGCATCCACCTGCGGATAGGTAGCGACCGCGGCCTGGCCCGGACCACCGGCGAGGAAGAACACCGGATCGGGCTGCAGGTCGCTTTCCTTCTCCGGGGCAACCCAGGCGATGTTCAGTGTGATCTTGCGGCCTTGCGGGTTTGCCCGGTCTTCGGGCACTTCCAGCGTGGTGCACTGTGCTTCCAGGCTGTCGCGGCTGCCGCTGGAGCTCAGGCTGCAGGGTTGGAAGTTCAAGCTGCCCAGCGTCTGCGGCTTGCCGGCCACGGCCGTTACAGCTGTGGCTCCGGCCGCAGCAGGCACTGACGCTGGCGTATCGGTTGACCGCACCAGGCGGTAACCGACGATGCCGGCGATCACAGCCAAGGCGAGGATGGTTTGGGTCTTACGGGACATCATCGGAACAGCCCCTCACGGTTGAAGAAGAAACGGATCTACCTGCATCCAGACGCGGGCGCGGCAGCTATGTGACATCAGGAAAGAAAATTTCTTCGATCCGGCTTTCAAAAAGCCGGGCGATACGAAAGGCCAACGGCAGGCTGGGATCGTACTTGCCGGTCTCCAGCGCGTTGACCGTCTGCCGGGAAACCTCCAGCTGCTCGGCCAGCTCGCCCTGCGACCAGCCCTTGGCTTCGCGCAACTCGCGTAATCGGTTATCCATCGCCCGGGCTCAGTGGTAACGCCGTGCGACCACGGCCTTGGCCAGCCCATATGACAGGCAGACCAAGGGAAACACCCAGATCATCGCCACGTTGGACGGCACATCGATGACCTTGGCCGACTGCAGAAAGCCCCCTGTCAGGTATACCAGCGAAATGAATGCCGTGGCGAAGCTCACTGCCTCCAGTTCGATGCGTTGCTGCAGCTCATCGGCATCGCGGATGTAGCGGATCATCGCACGCAGCACCAGCATCATCGGCGGCACCGGCAGCAGTGCGATCAGGGCGCGCAGTAGGCCGTCTTCGACCCGCTTCAGCAGCAGGATCGACAGCACCAGCAGCACCACATAGCCGGCCATGGCCAGCATCACCTCACGGGTATAGCGCTTGCGCAGTTTGGCCGGTGCGGCATCGCAGGCGGCAGGCATCAATCGGCGCAGCAGCGCCGCCAGTGCCAGGCCAAGGGCGATACCAAACAAGATGCCAGAGAACCGCGGCTGCGCACCCATCGGCTGCCATAGCAGCACGGCCGAAGCCGCGAGGGTGAATGCAGCGGCGGCAATCAGCATGCCGATCGTCCAATGATTGCGACTCATTGCCCCACCCCTTCCAATAGTGGCTGCAGCTGCAGGTCGCACGGTACGGCAACGAACCGGTTGGCGACGAAGGCCGTCGCCGCATGACGGGCAAGACACTTGCAATGACGCATGGCCCAACTCCTGTAAAGCACGCTTGACACATCCTGCCGTCAGCCCGGCCAACCTGTCAAGTAGCCTTTACAGATGAAAACACCCTTTGCGCTGTCCCGTACTGCCCGGGTCAAGGTGGAAAAGCTGCATCCACAACGAAGAAAGGCGCGAACGAAAGCGTCGCGCCTTTATGCGGATCGAAACCAAACCGAGACCAGTCCGGCGGACTCTCCAGCGGGCGACTGCACTGCAGTCGCCAACCTTCACTTGCTGCTGACGTACTTCTCGCGGCGGATCTGCGGCATCGGCAGACCGGCTTCCTTCAGTGCTTCCACGCAGGTATCCACCATGTCCGGGTTGCCGCACAGGTAGGCGATATCGCGGGCCGGGTCCGGTGCGATCTCGGCCAACTGCTGCTGCACATAGCCCTTGCGGACATCGGCATGCGGGTTTTCCGGCAGCTCACGCGACAGGCAGGGCAGGTAGCGGAAGCCCGGATTGGCGGCGGCGAAGGCGTAGAAATCGTCGCTGTACAGCAGCTCTTCCGGTGTACGCGCGCCCTGCAGCAGCACCACTTCCACGCCGCGCTCGATCATTGCAGTGCGTAATTGCGGCAGCATCGAGCGGTACGGGGTGACGCCGGTGCCGGTGGCGATCAGCAGGTAGCGGCCATTGTGGTCGCCCGGCTGCAGGCAGAAGCGACCGAACGGGCCGCTGCCGCTGATATGGTCGCCGGCCTTCAGGCCCTCGAACAGCGCGGTGGCAGCGCCGCCGGGCACGAAGCTGACCGCGATATCCACCGCCTCGCCCGGGCCCATCGCGTGGTCATGGATGGTGGCCAAGGAGTAGCTGCGCTTGGTTGCGGTGCCGTCGGCGTAGTCGAAATGGACCTGAATGAACTGGCCGGGCAGGAAATCCAGCGGCTGGCCGTCGTCACGGACGAACTGGTAGTGACCGACGCTGGGGGCCAGCATGCGGCTGCCGACCAGCTTGAGGGGGAATTGGATTGGCACAGGAGGGGAACAGTGTGTAACCGGGTATGGACCACGGGGCCTTCTATAATAGCCGCCTGCACTTATCCGACGCCTGTACCCGGCGCGAAGGCCACAGATTGGACTCCCGTACCCCATCCGGCGCAGCCGCCCTGCGCATCACCGACCTGCGCAAGACCTATGACAACGGCGTCCAGGCCCTGAAAGGCGTGTCGCTGGAAGTCGCCCCGGGCGACTTCTTCGCCCTGCTTGGCCCCAACGGCGCCGGCAAGTCGACCCTGATCGGCATCGTGTCTTCACTGGTGAACCTGAGCGAAGGCCAGGTACAGGTGTTCGGCAGCGACCTGGTGGCCAACCGCAGCGCGACCATGCGCCTGATCGGGCTGGTGCCGCAGGAAATCAACTTCAACCTGTTCGAGAAGCCCTTCGACATCCTGGTCAACTACGCCGGCTTCTACGGGATTCCGCGTGCCGAGGCTGAAGTACGCGCCGAGGAAGAACTCAAGCGCGCGCACCTGTGGGGCAAGGCGCAGATGATGAGCCGCACCCTGTCCGGTGGCATGAAGCGTCGGTTGATGATCGCCCGCGCGATGATGACCCGGCCGCGCCTGCTGATCCTCGATGAGCCCACCGCAGGCGTGGACATCGAGATCCGCCGCGACATGTGGAAGACGCTGCAGGAAATCAACGCCGCCGGCACCACCATCATCCTCACCACGCATTACCTGGAAGAGGCCGAGCAGCTGTGCCGCAACCTGGCCATCATCAACCATGGCCAGATCGTCGAGCAGGGCCCGATGCGCGGCCTGCTGGCCAAGCTCGATGTGGAAGGCTTCCTGTTCGATATCGACGGTGAGCTGCCCGCGCAGCTGCCGCAGATCGAAGGCGCCACCCTGGTCGCCACCGACGCGCATACGCTGGACCTGGACATGCCGCGTGCGATGGATTTGAACCGAGTCTTCGACGCCTTGAATGCCGCCGGCATCCGCGTGCGCTCGATGCGTACCAAGAGCAACCGCCTGGAGGAGCTGTTCGTGCGCCTCACCGGCAACCTGGAGAGCACCGCAGCATGAGTACCCCCGTTCCCGTGACCGACAGCAGCCGCAACTGGGTGGCGCTGGGCACCATCGTTCGCCGCGAGGTCAACCGCATCCTGCGTATCTGGGGCCAGACCCTGGTGCCGCCGGCGATCACCATGACCCTGTACTTCCTGATTTTCGGCGGCCTGATCGGCTCCAAGATCGGGCAGATGGGCGGCTACAGCTACATGCAGTTCATCGTGCCGGGCCTGGTGATGATGAGCGTGATCCAGAACAGCTACGGCAACATCAGCTCCTCGTTCTTCGGTGCCAAGTTCGGCCGCCATGTCGAGGAACTGCTGGTCAGCCCGATGCCGAACTGGGTGATCCTGTGGGGCTATGTTGCCGGCGCGGTGCTGCGTGGTTTGATGGTGGGCGTGATCGTGCTGATCATCGCCATGTTCTTCACCCCGGTGCGCATCCCGCATCCGCTGGTGACCCTGACCACGGTGCTGCTGGGCGCGACGATCTTCTCGCTGGCCGGCTTCATCAACGCCGTCTACGCCAAGAAGTTCGATGACGTGGCGATCGTGCCGACCTTCATCCTGACCCCGCTGACCTACCTGGGCGGCGTGTTCTATTCGGTGACCTTGTTGCCGGGTTGGGCGCAGGCGATGACGCACGCCAATCCAATCTTCTACATGGTCAATGCATTCCGTTACGGCCTGCTCGGCAGCAGCGACGTGCCGTTGTGGGTGTCGTATGCGTTGATGCTGGGCTTTGTTGGAGTGCTCACTGCATTGGCGCTATGGCTGTTGAAGCGCGGCGTAGGCCTGCGTAGCTGAGAGAAGGCGCCGAAAGGCGCCTTTTTTGATTTTGTAGGAGTGGCGTCAGCCGCGAAGCTCGTACAGCATCAAACCAAGATGACTCTGCAATCTGGATATTGCGAACCATGGTTTCTGCAATTGGAAGCAGTGTCAGCTTCGCGGCTGACGCCGCTCCTACAACACCCCCGAACACCTATGATGGCTTCACTCCCCTCTGTTGATGGATATCCAACCCGATGCGCATCCTGATTCTCGGTGCCGGTGGTACCGGTGGTTACTTTGGTGGTCGGCTGGCGCAGGCCGGCGTTGATGTCACCTTCCTGGTGCGAGCCAACCGCGCTGCACAGCTGGACCGCGATGGCCTGGTGATCCGCAGCCCGCTCGGTGATGCGGCATTCCCCGTGACCCACGTCACTGCCGATGCCCTGCCGCAACTGGCCAAGGATCAGCCCTTCGATCTGGTTATTCTCAGCTGCAAGGCCTATGACCTGGACAGCTCGATCGATGCCATCGCTTCAGCAGTTGGCGCTAACACCACGGTGCTGCCGATCCTCAACGGCCTGCGCCATTACGCCGCATTGGACGCGCGTTTCGGGCACGAGCGCGTATTGGGCGGCCTGTGCTTCATCAGCGCAACCAAGGCCGAGGACGGCGCGGTGCTACATCTGGACAAGCCGGCCAAGCTGACCTTCGGCGAGCGCGATGGCGCTACCGACAGCGCACGCGTCGAAGCACTGGCCAAGGCCTGCGAACAAGCCGGCATCGATCACGTCGCCTCGGCCGATATCGCCCAGGAACAGTGGATCAAGTACACCTTCCTGACCGCGCTGGCCGCCGGCACCTGCCTGATGCGTGCTGACGTCGGCACCATCGTTGCCAGCGATCACGGCAGCGCCTTCATGCAGGCTTTGTACACCGAGTGTCTTGCAGTCGCCGCGCAGGCCGGGCAGCCGATTCCCGCCAAAGCACAGGAAATCGCACTGGGCGCGATCACCAAAACCGGCTCGCCGATCAAGGCATCGATGCTGCGTGACCTGGAAGCCAGGCAGCGCGTGGAAGCCGCACACATCGTCGGCGACATGCTGGGCCGTGCACTTGCCGCCGGGCAATCAGCGCCGCTGCTGCAGGCAGCGTACTGCCACCTGCAGGCCTACGAGGCGCAGCGCGCCGCTTGAGGTTTCAGCCTTGCGCCTGCCGTCAGACTGGCGGCAGGCGGAAGAAGGCGCGGGTCGCGGCGGTAGCGTTGGCAGCGGTGACCGCCACGTCTTCGCCACGATCACGGGCCAGTTCTTCGACGATGTGCGACAGGAACGCCGGCTCGTTGCGGCGGTCCTTTGGCAGCGGCCGCATCGTGCGCGGCAGCAGGTACGGCGCATCGGTCTCGATCATCAGGCGCTCGGCCGGGATGTGCTTGACCAGCTCACGCAGGTGCGCGCCGCGGCGCTCGTCGCACAGCCAGCCAGTGATGCCGATATACCAATCGCGGTCCAGGTAGTCGAACAGCTCTCGGCGCTCAGCGGTGAAACAATGCACCACGGCCGGGCCGAGCTTGCCGTCGAAGTTCTTCATCATCGCGATGAAGTCGTCGTGCGCATCGCGCTGGTGCAGGAACAAGGGCTTGCCGTTCTCGCTGGCGATCTGCAGCTGGCGTTCGAAGGCCTTGCGCTGGGCCGGACGCGGCGAGAAATCGCGATTGAAATCCAGACCACACTCACCCACTGCCACCACTTCCGGATGCGTGTGCAACGCGCGCATCTCCGCGTCGCATTCGTCGGTGTACTCACTAGCGTGATGCGGATGCACGCCAGCAGTGGCGTAGAGGAAACCGGGATGTAGCTGCGCAAGCGTCAAGGCCATCGGCGAATGCTCACGGCTGGCACCGGTGATCACCATCTGCACCACGCCCGCAGCGCGGGCGCGCTCCAGCACCGCGTCCAGGTCGCGATCAAAGGATTCGTGGGTGAGGTTGGCGCCGATGTCGATCAGTTGCATGAGAGGTGCTATTGCTGGGGAACGCTCATTCTACAGGGCTGCCCTTATACACCCGCCGAAACGGGTGCTAGAGTCCGCGGTTGTGGCCCTGCGAAAGAATCGTGATGCGCCTTTCATCCCTGCTGCTGTTCAGCCTGTTCATCCCACTGGCACACGCCTCCGATGAGGTAGTTGCGCATTACGGCCAACAGCCGATCCTACGCTCGCAACTGGGCGAAGATGCGGCCAGCGCGGGGGACAAGCTGCGTGAACTCACGATACTGCCGGCCATCACCGCATATCTGCGGGAGCACCGCAGCGAGTGGATGCCCGATGAGGCAACCTTGGTTCGCGCTGAGGCCGCATTCCAGCGCTCGCGTGCATGTATTCCCTATCCCACACCGGAGTATGACAAGCCAGAGATCCTGCGCTTCGTTGTATCCGCATTGATTGCCGGGACATTGGCCGAGGGATATATCTACCGTAATTTCGGCGGCGAGCGATTGCTGTTCCAGCAAACTGGGGTGGAGACATTCGACGCGAAATTCCGCCTGGCACAGCAACTGGAATCCAAGGGAGTGTTCCGGATAAGTGATCCGAAGCTACGCGCCGCTGCATATGACTATTGGACCCGTGATCAGAGCAGCGCCCTGCTGACCAAAGCAGACCCGGACTCTTTCAATCCGGAAGGGGTGTTCAGGACCTGCTCGAACGACGCCACGTCCTAGCGCGCTGACCCGGATAAAAGCAGGGTACTTGGGAAATTGCTCAGGCCTCGCACTTGGCTAGAACGTCCAGGTGCGGTGCGGTTACCCCAGCGCCGGAACTTCAGAGTGTTCAAGCGGCGTTTGATGCGTGTGGCTTCTACAATGCGCCGATGGCAACTGCATTCCCCATCACTCCGCTGCTCCCCGACATCCTCCAACACCTGGCCACGCACACGCGGCTGGTACTGGAAGCGCCGCCCGGCGCCGGTAAAACCACCCAAGTGCCGTTGGCGCTGCTGGATGCGCCGTGGCTGCAGGGAGGCAAGATCATCATGCTGGAACCGCGCCGGGTAGCCGCGCGCAGTGCCGCCACCTTCATGGCCAAGCAGTTGGGCGAGCCGGTCGGCGAAACCGTCGGTTACCGCATCCGCTTCGAGAACAAGGTGTCCGCGCGTACCCGCATCGAGGTGGTCACCGAAGGCATCCTGACCCGCATGCTGCAGGATGATCCGCTGCTGGAAGGCGTGAGCGCACTACTGTTCGATGAATTCCACGAGCGCCATCTGTCCGCCGATCTCGGCCTGGCGTTGGCGCTGGACGTGCAATCGCAGCTGCGCGACGACCTGCGCATCGTGGTGATGTCGGCGACGCTGGATGGCGAGCGGCTGGCGCAGTTCCTTGATGCGCCACGCCTGTCCAGCGAAGGCCGCAGCTATCCTGTGGAGATAAGCCACTTCCCGGCACGGCGTGACGAGGCCTTGGAAGCGCAGACCCGGCGCGCGGTGGAACAAGCCGTGGCCGAGCATCCGGGCGATGTGCTGGTGTTCCTGCCGGGGCAGCGGGAGATTGCGCGAGTGCAGGCTGCTCTGCTCCCTCCCTTTGCCACAGGCAAGGGGAGGGCTGGGGAGGGGTCGCTTCGCGCGTCAGACCAAGATCAACAGCAACCCCCTCCCAACCTCCCCCTTCGCTCCGCGAAAGGGGAGGAGCAGAGCTTTGACGTGCTCCCCCTCCACGGCGAGCTTCCAATCGAGCAACAAACCCAAGTACTGCAGCCCGATCCCGACGGCCGTCGTCGCGTGGTGCTGGCCACCAACGTCGCCGAATCCTCGGTCACCCTGCCCGGCGTACGCGTGGTGATCGATGCCGGGCTGGCGCGCGAACCGCGCTACGACCCTAACAGCGGCTTCTCGCGTTTGGATGCGGTGACCATCTCGCAAGCCTCGGCCGATCAGCGCGCTGGTCGTGCCGGCCGCGTTGCTTCCGGTTGGGCGTGGCGGCTGTGGCCGCAATCACAGCGACTGGAATCACAGCGGCGTCCGGAAATGGCGCAGGTGGAACTGGCCGGGTTGGCATTGGAACTGGCAGCCTGGGGCAGTGACGAGCTGCGCTTCGTCGATCCACCGCCGAGCGGCGCACTCTCGGCCGCGCGTGAGCTGCTACAGCGGCTGGGCGCCTTGAGTGCGGACAACACCATCACCGCATTGGGCAAACGCATGCTGGCGATGGGCACGCATCCGCGCATGGCGGCGATGCTGCTGTCCGCGGGCAATCCGCGCGAGCAGGCGTTGGCCGCCGATGTTGCCGCACTGCTGGAAGCGCGCGATCCACTGCGTCAAGGCGGCGATGCCTTGGCCGCACGTTGGCGCGCATTGGCGGCGTTCCGCAATGGCCGTGCGCCTTACGACGCCAATCGCGGCGGACTGGCTGCGATTGATGCTGCGGCCAAGCAATGGCGCCGCCGCCTGCGCTGCGATACGGCGCCGCCGACGGATATCGAAGCGCATGAACTCGGCGACCTGCTCGCCCATGCCTTTCCCGATCGCATTGCCACCCAGCATCCGAATGATCCACAGCGCTATCAGCTGGCCAATGGCCGCAGCGCACGCCAGTTCGACAACAGCGACCTGCGCGGCGAGCCGTGGCTGGTGATCAGCGAGCTGCGCCACGATCCACGCGATGCCTTGATCCTGCGCGCGGCACCGGTAGACGAGCAGCGCCTGCGCCGCGACTTCCCCGGCCGCTTCAAGACCCAGGATGTCGTGCGCTGGAACAGCGCCAAGCGCGCACTGGAAGCGCGTCGTGAAAGCAGCTTCGAGCGCATCGTGCTGGACAGCCGCCCTGCCGGCCAGGTAGACCCGGCACGTGCCGCACGCGCACTTACCGATGCGGTACGCGAGCTGGGGCTGGATGCATTGCCGTGGACTGAGAACCTGCAGCAGCTGCGCTGGCGGGTGATGGGCCTGCGACGCTGGATGCCGGAGCTCGAACTGCCCGACTTATCCGATGCGGTGCTGTTGGAGACGTTGGACGATTGGCTGTTGCCAGCCTTCAACGGCAAGACGCGCCTGGAAGCCTTGTCCGAGGAAGAGCTCGGCGAAGCGCTGAAGTCCGGCATCGACTGGAGCAAGCGGCAGCTGGTGGATCGTCATGCGCCGACGCGTATCAGCGTGCCTTCGGGGATGGAACGACGCATCGAGTACGCGCTGGACGATGACGGCGTCAGCCCGCGCCCGCCGGTGCTGGCGGTGAAATTGCAGGAGCTGTTTGGCCTGGCTGATACGCCGCGTATTGCCGATGGGCGTGTGCCGCTGTTGTTGCATCTGCTGTCGCCGGGTGGAAAGCCCTTGCAGGTGACCGGAGACCTGCGCAATTTCTGGCAGAACACCTATGCCGAGGTGAAGAAAGAAATGAAGGGGCGCTATCCACGGCATCCGTGGCCGGATGATCCTTGGAGTGCTACTGCGACGCATCGGGCGAAGCCGCGGGGGACTTGATTGGGTATTCGGGACAGAGGCAGGAGCAAGAGCAAGAGCACCCCTCCCCAACCCTCCCCTGCGCTATGCGCAAGGGAGGGGGCGGTTCCTCGCAATCTGCCAGTGCGCAGTGCGGCAGCTTCAACCCCCTCCCTTGCGCATAGCGCAGGGGAGGGTTGGGGAGGGGTAGCTTTTGAGGTTCGCAATGCTCGTTACTCCCGCTTCAGCCTTCCACAACAACGCCCAGCGCATCCCGGCTAACATCCCCTACACGGCCCTCTGGTAAGAATGGGGGTCTGGCCCTCATCTACATGGAGTCCCCACATGAGCAAGTTCAGCGATATCACCGGCCCAGCACTGGAGCGTGCACTGGAACTGGTCAACAGCGCCGGTGGCAACATCAAGCACGGTGGTTCCAGCGCAGCCGAATGGCTCAAGACCGGCGCCGCCATTGGTGCGATGAAGACCGGCGGCCGTGCCGTCACCCGCGTCGCCAAGCGCAATCCCACTGCTACCGTCGCGGTTGCGGCTGTTGGCCTGGGCCTGATCGGCTATGCGCTGTACCGCAAGAACAAGCGCGACAACGAGGCTATCGAAGCCAAGTCGCGGCAGATCGCGCAGCGTCGCCGTCATGCGGCCAGCGTGACTGATGAAACCAGCGATATTGGTAGCGACGCCTGAGTTTTTTGGGGTGGTGCTTGAATCAAAGGCACCCCTCCCCAACCCTCCCCTGCGCGCAGCGCAAGGGAGGGGGCTGGTTCTTGCAGCGCCTTGGTATTTGCTAGAAGCCTAGCTCGGCGAGCACGGCTGCGGTGGACTGACCGATGCCATCCAACTGCGGATTGATGCGTCCTGGCTCGTTGGCGAACTTGATCGGTATGCCCAAGTGGGTTCCGCCCTGTGCATCGGTCCAGACCATTTCGCGCGCACGCGTGTGCGGATCATTGAAGGCTTCGGTCAGCGTCTTGACCGGTGCCCAGCACACGTCGATGTCGTGCAGGAACAGCGTCCATTCCACCAAGGTGCGGCGGGCAAAGGTTTCGGCCAGGAACTCCTTGACCGGGTCCTGCCCGCTGCCCGGTGGCAGATGGCAGAGATGGATCAGGTCGGCGCGGCCGAGCGCGCTCAACAGGTTCTCGGCGAACTTGTGCTCGGCACCGCCGAGTGCGATCCAGCGGTCGTCGGAGCAGCGGTAGAGCTTGTACAACGCATTCCCACCCCAGCTGCGCTCTTCCTTGACCACCGGGTCACGGCCGAGTGCGAACGGCGGACCCAGCACATTTGGCAACCACGCCATCAACGCGTCCTGCATCGAAAGATCGATGTAGTCGCCCTCGCCCGTGCGCTCGCGGCGGAACAAGGCCATCAGAATGCCGTTGAGCGCCATCAGTGAGCCGGCCATATCGGCCACCGGCATATGCGGCATCGCCGGTGTGCCATCCGGCGCGCGATTCAGGCTGACCACGCCGGTATCGGCCTGCATTGCCAGATCGTGGGCGGGTCGATTGACCTTGGGACCGGTCTGGCCAAAGGCACTGATCGAGCAATACACCAGCTTCGGGTTGATCGCCTTGCAGCTGGCGTAGTCGATGCCAAGGCGCTTGGCGACGCCGGGCCGGAATGCCTCCACCACCACATCGGCCCACTCCACTAGCTTGGCGAAGGCGGCTTTTCCATCCGTGCTTTTCAAATCCAGCACGATGCAGCGCTTGCCGCGATGGGTGTTACGGAACCAGGTGGAAACACCGGCCTGCTTGAGCCCGACCTCGCGCACCGGCTCGCCGCTGGGCGGTTCGATCTTGATCACGTCAGCGCCATGATCGGCCATCATCATGGTCAGGTGCGGACCGGGCAGGAACAGCGAAAGATCGAGTACGCGTACACCTTCGAGTTTCATCATCGATTCCCTTGCGTCACGCGCCGAGCAGGCGCGTGCGGTCTGCATCGTTGTAACCCAGCTCACGCAGCAATGCATCCGCATCGGCATTGAGTGGCGGGCAGGCATTTCCGCTCAACCGCTGACCATCGAGTTTGATCGGGTTACGCAGCAGGCGCTGCGTGCCCCGTGCATGCTCGACGTCCTGCAACATATCGACATCGCGCACATAGGGATTGTCCAGCGCCTGGGCGATATCCAGCACTGGCGCGATCGGAATACGGCCGGCGAACTTCTGTGTCCAGTAAACGGTGGGCTGAGTGGTGAGGACTGCGTCGACCAGCACGGTCAGCTCGTCACGCACCTTGCGACGCTCGCCGAAATTGGCGAAGCGCGGCTCGGCGGCCCAGACCGGATTGCCGATGCCTTCGACGAAGGTCTGCCAGAACTTCTCCAGCATGCACATCACCATCACCCAGCCATCGGCAGTGCGGTAGACCTGGCACGGCACGGTGGACGGGTGCGCACTGCGCGACAGGCGCTCGGTGCGATGGCCTTCGTTGAGATACCAGGTGGCTGGATAACTGAGCTGGTGCAGGGCCACATCAAACAGGCTGACATCCACATCGCGGCCAAGGCCGGTGCGCATGGCACCAATGATCGCAGCGAGCAGGCCCATCGACATGGTGGTGCCGGTCATGAAGTCGACCATCGACAGGCCGAAGCGGGCCGGCGGCGCGTCGGGCTCACCGGTGAGCGCCATGAAACCGGCTTCGGCCTGCATCAGGTAGTCGTAGCCCGGCCATGCCGCGCGCTCGTTGTCGCGGCCATAGGCAGACAGATGGGCGCAGACGATCTTGGGATTGAGCTTGCTGAGCGTGGCGTAGTCCAGGCCGAGCTTGCCCGGCTGGTCGCCACGCAGATTGTTGAGCACGGCATCGGCGCTGGCGACCAGCTTCTCGAAGACTTCGCGGCCTTCGGCTGCCTTGAGGTCCAGGCGCAGCGAGCGCTTGTTGAGGTTGAAGGTCTGGAAGAACAGGCTGTCGCCTTCGCCCAGGAAGTACGGGCCTGTGGCGCGCGAAACATCGCCACCCGGCGGGGACTCGATCTTGATGACTTCGGCGCCAAGGTCGGCCAGGTGCATCGAGCCATAGGGGCCAGCACCGTACTGTTCGACGGCAAGGATGCGCAGTCCCTGCAGGGGAAGGTCTTTCATGTGTGGCCTCGTTTGTAAAAAGCACCGCGGTGGTTGAGGACCGCGGTGAAGGGATGCTATGGGTTTGGCTTTGGGTTTGGCTTTGGCTTTGGCTATGGCTTTTGCTTTGGGTTTGCCTCTTGCTGTGGCT
>NZ_JBRRCU010000023.1:0-54906 GCF_056759195.1 Stenotrophomonas sp. STEN083
CGGGGCGGCCGCCGCCGCCCCCCGGCCGCGGGCGCCCCCCCCCCCCCGCGCCCCGCGGCCGGCCCCCCCGCCCCGCCCGCCCCCCCCCCCCCCCCCCCCAGCACCCCCCCCCACCCCCCGCCCCCCCCCCCGCCCCCCACTACACGGCTACGCCGCAGCAGAACGAGCAAAGGCTCGGCGCCACCAATGCAGGTTCCATGGAATGGAGAACAAGGATCCGCAACGCCATGCCGGCAGTCGCCATCAGCAATCCGGTCTACCGACGTACTTCCAGCGCACCGACGGGAAACACGACTCTGACCTCGGTTTTCTACATGTAGCGAACTACCATTGCGCCGAACAGGCGGCACAACAACATGGTCATGGCAAAAGCGGTGGCAAAGGAGAACAGCCAGTTCACTTCCGCAGCGAGCAGCAGCTTCCCTTCTGCATCCAATTGGCCTGCGTCCCGGCGCCGCATCTGCCGCCACAACAGCAACATCGACAGGCCGCCGAGCAGCAGCAGAGGCAACCAGGCGAAGATCAACATGGACAGGCTTCCGCCCGACGCCCTGCCAGCACTGTGGCGCGCAAGAAAACCGCCAATCGCAAGCTGATTCTCGAAAGGCAGAAAAACAAACAGCAGCGTCGCCATGCCAATGAGCAGAAAACCCAGATGACGCAACCGCAATTGCCACGGCCAAGCGATGACGGGCGGTGCGTCGGTACGCGTCGCGCCAAACTTCATTGCCTTGCCGCCAGACTCAAACCGCCCGTGACGACGGCTCCGCTCGATATGCCAGAACCAGCGATAGAGCCCGCGCTGCAGTGTGAGGAAGAAAACCGTGGCCATGAACACCACCAACACGATGTTGAAGGCGACGGCACCGGCATTTCTGTCGGTCGAACCGCGTAACAGCGCAATGCCAATCCAACCACCAAACAACGCACTCCAGCCGACCAGGAACAGCATTCCGATCAGCAGCCAACGCCGCCGCCGCGGCCCACGCAACCATGCCGGCACCTGCTGCCCTCTCGCGTCTGGCGAACCATCGCCTGCGCCACCGCGCGGATCCGGACAACCATCATTCGCCATCAACCATCCTCACAGGAAAAACCGGGGTCAGAGTGTGATTTTCCACCCATGATGCCCTCTGCCGGATCGGAGCCGCCTGACCCGCGCCCGCACCTTGTACGCCGACCATTCGCAGCAAGGAAGTCACACTGATCGCCAACGCACCTATACCCAACCATCATGCGTTTTCAGCCACACCGCATCATCACTCCCCGCGACCATCAGCTCAAACCCCGACCACAGGAACCCCGGCGCCACCATGCAGCTGACCAAAGCGTGCGAACCCAGTGGCCGCGCTGCCTGCCATACGCCCTTGGGCACGATCGTCAATGACTGCCGTCCATCGTCTACGGCACCCAGCTCGATCTGTTTGATCGCCGCGCCATTGCCTTCCCACAACAACAGCTGCAACGGCTCGCCTGCCTGCCACTGCCAGATCTCCTCCGCATCGATGCGATGCCAGGCGCTGGCCTGCCCCGCACCAAGCAGGTAGTGGATAGCCGTCAACGCAGGACGTGCTTCGCCTTCGACGATGATGTGTTGTGGCGATTCATGGAAGCGGCGGAAGTAGCCACCTTCCGGATGTGGCGCCAACTGCAGCTGCGCCACCAATTGGTCCACGGTGCTCATTCCAAGCTTCGCTCAAGCAGGACAAACCGCGACAGTAGCAAAGCCAGCCACATGCGGTGCAAGCCAGTGATTTACTTCGTGCCCGTCGCGTTGTCGCGCCGGAACAGCTCCCACTCTTCGACCTGGGTACCATCAGCAAGGTGGCAGATGCCGTACTCGCCGCCTTCGCTGTTCTTCTTGATCTCAACCTTGCCGCCCTTCTTCACGCAATACTCGGATGCAGGGTTGGCCATGCCGACACGTGGCTGGGTAGCCTCTGTCTTCGCGTCATCTTTCGGCGCACAGCCCGTGACCGTAGCAGACATCAGCAAGGTAGCTACACAAAGTACAAGGGATTTCATCGATGCTCTCCAGGGCGACTGCCATATTCTCGGCAGCAGACCAGCAAAAGATTGTGATGACAATGCGGCCTCTCCGCCAACCCACGAGGGCGCCGCATTCAAGGTCTCGCGCAAAAGCATCGCACGCATTCATCGCCTTTTGCGAGACCGCCAGAGCCCTGGGTTGCCAGACTGGCCTACGCGTAAACCGTCCACTGACACATCAACGCTACCGGCAGCAGCGCACTGTGCCAGCTGGTTTGAATCCCATCTGGCAGCCGCTAAAATTCGCCCTTTGGCGAAGGAGAAGAACATGACCAAAGACCCGCTACTTCACGACATGCTGGCCACCTTGGACAGGCTCATCACCGTCTTCTCCTCAGCCACCCCGGATGAAAAAGCCTGGCGCGAGGCGATCATCGAGATGCGCGAGATCCGCGCCTCATTGCCCGCATCTCCGCAATTGGAGAGATTCGTCGGCAAGCGCATCAGGCAGTCTCTCGATATCCGCGGCTTGAGCCTCACCAACGGCCCGGCCACGCGAGCCCTCCTCGGCCCTACCATCGTGAGCAACCTGACGCTGGCCAGGCAAGTGCTGGAAGGCTACCTGGGCAAGCCCTGAGGATAGAAACCAGTTGGCTGTCACTCTTGGCGGCGCCCGACCTGAGCGGAAATCAGCGCCGGGTTTACGTCAATGCGTTGAGGCGACGCTTCCGCTGTTCTTCGGGATTTGACCGGCACAGGCATGCTTGAGCCAATCTGCGCCTCTCGCCTCGGATCGGCATCGGCCTCAATTTCAGTGCGCAGGCATCCCTTTCTTCCGGCTGCTACGATCCGCCGCCCTACTCGACAGAGAAATCGCCAATGTCCGACCTACCACCTCTTCCCAGTCTGACGCTTGGACGCTATCGCCATTTCAAAGGCGGCGAATACGAAGTCATCGGCCTCGCCCGGAGCAGCGAAACACTGGAAGCGCTGGTGCTCTACAAACCCTTGTATGGCGACCTGGGCGTGTGGGCCCGGCCGTATGCGATGTTCGTGGAACAGGTGACTGTAGAAGGTGCGCCCCAGCCAAGGTTTGCCTACCAGGGCTGATACCTGCGTGCAGGCGTGACCGCTAGACACGCAGCACCGTGCAAGTACCGAAAAGATCACAACGAGACGGACCTGCGCGATGAAAAGTTCGGCGGCGGCTGACGGCTACCGATGCCCCCACTTCTTGAACGCAATCGCTGCCGTCTCAGCTCGTAATCTGCGCTCATTTCGCCGCGCCCATTCCTCGCATCCCGCCTTGCCCGTCTCATAGCTCCGGCAGCTGCGCGGCGGATGCAGCACCGCTCCGCCAGGTGGAGGCAGGTGGTACGCGAGGTTCACGAACCACGATCCGTCCAGCCGCTCGACCAACCGGGACACGGCGAGCTCGTTGACGTAAATCGCCGTGGGTTGGCTTTCGAAGTCGGCCACCTTGGCCCATTTGAAACCGTCAGGGAGCATGGCTGACCGGAAGGCGGAGGGCCGATGCTAGCTCTCGGTTGTCGCTTGGGTTGAGACCGAATAAACCTGCTGGGCCAAGCCCGGCATCCTCAACCTGTAATCACCTCGGCCGGCTCCTTCGCCTTGCTCGGATAGGTAAGCAGATAGAGCAGCACCAGGATGCCACCTACCGGCGCCAGACTGATCAACTGCCACCACGGGTTGAGACCGGCGTCGCGCAGGCGCCGGGTGCAGGCCGCGATCCAGGGCAGCAACACCAGCAGCGAGGCGATTTCCAGCGCCCATTGGCCAATGGCCTCAGCAAACAGCTGGGCGAAGGCAAGCACCATCGCCACAGCCAGGGCGAACCACCAGAAGTCCGCTCGCGGAGTTGTGCCGGTGAACTCCAGGCCGCGCAGCACGCCGTCGCGCATTGCCTCCAGCGCTGGCTGACTGGGGGACGGATTGCCGGTCAGCAGGCTTTCGGCAGGCACCTCGAAGACGGCAGCCAATGCCCGCAAGGATTCCGTCGAGATCTTCGCGCCTGATTCCAGCCGCTGAATGGTCCTCAAGTTCAAACCGCTCAGATTGGCCAACTGCTCCTGCGACCATTGCCGGCCAGTGCGGAGCTCACGAAGTCGGGCGCTGTTGATGTGCATGAAATATCCCTTGAATCAGTTGTTTGGCTCACCGACATCATCCAGCCGTTCCCCGTCTTGGGCGACGACATCAGCCCGACATGGGCCAGACACGAAGCCGACATGGCACTGGCGGCTCCCGCCCGGCCTGAGCATACCGCCCAGCGAGCCCCTGATTCATGCATTGGGGTTCAACCGTACCCTGAGCAGAAATCAGTGGGTCATTACACGCAGGCCTTCTTGCAACCACTTCTCGAACAGTGCGCTGATTTGTCCATGCAGCTGCCATCGCACAGTCACCCGCGTAGGGGTGTCTGTATAGGCTCGCCGCCTCACGGCCCGGCCACTGACTAACGTGGATCGCACTAATGGGGATACCGGCAGGAATCCGTGGCCCGGATGGCACGTTACTCAACGAAGCCGGTTGGACGAACGAGCAGATCCAGGCGCTCGTGGGTCACAGCAATATGGCGATCACCGAACTCTATCTCGGTGACCACGAAGCGCCGTAGCAATCGGTCAGCACCGCAATCGCCTTGCCTCGATAGGACGCAATTAGGGTGCACAACGAAAAAGGGCTCGCGCAATGAAGCGCAAGCCCTTGTTCGTACTACAGTAATTGGTCGGGACGGCCGGATTTGAACCGACGACCCTCTGCCCCCCAGGCAGATGCGCTACCAGGCTGCGCTACGCCCCGATCGTTACTGCTTTCGCCTTGCGGCGAGCCGGTGATTATACCGGTTTTCACACAAAAAAGTTCAGCGACGGAGCAGTTGCAGTACTTCTTCCAGCTCCATGCGCACCTGCTTGATGATCTGGTTGCTCAGTGCCGACTCTTCGCGGGCACCCTCGCCTTCCAGCCGCAGGCGGGCGCCACCGATGGTGTAGCCCTGTTCGTATAGCAGGCCGCGGATCTGCCGAACCATCAGCACGTCATGGCGCTGATAGTAACGACGGTTGCCACGGCGTTTGCCTGGCTCAAGGCTGGGAAACTCGGTTTCCCAGTAGCGCAGCACGTGCGGCTTGACGTCGCACAGCTCGCTCACTTCACCAATAGTGAAGTAACGCTTGGCCGGAATCGGCGGAAGTTCGCGGTTACTGCCCGGATCCAGCATATGCCTCCACCCGCTCCTTGAGCTTCTGGCCCGGACGGAAGGTGACTACCGTACGGGCGGAAATCGGAATTTCCTCGCCGGTCTTTGGGTTGCGACCCGGGCGCTGGTTCTTGCGCCGCAGATCGAAGTTACCGAAGCCCGACAGCTTCACTTGACGTCCCTGTTCCAATGCATCGCGCAACACATCGAAAAACGCGTCGACAAATTCCTTGGCCTCACGCTTGTTCAGACCGACTTCGTCGAACAAACGATCCGCCATCTCCGCCTTGGTCAATGCCATGCCTGCTCCCTGTATCCCGCCTCAGCCACGGATCTTTGCGCCGTGCCCATGATCAATCGCCGTCACCACATCGGTGACTACGGCTTCCACGTCACGGTCCGTCAATGTGCGCGACTTGTCCTGCAAAATCAAGCCCATAGCCAAACTCTTGAAACCCGGCTCGACACCCTGACCGACATAACGGTCGAACAGCACCACTTCACGCAGCAGTTCGCCAGCAGCAGCCCGGATGGTCGACGACAGCTCAGCCCAGCTGACTGATTCAGCTACGACCACGGCCAGATCCCGGCGCACCGCCGGGAAGCGCGACAGCTCGCTCGAACGTGGCAGCGAACGCGCGGCCAGCGGTGCCAGGTCCAGCTCGAATGCGTAGACATCTGCATCCACTTCCATCGCCTTGGTCAGGCGCGGGTGCAGCTGGCCGATCCAGCCGATGCACTCGCCATCACGCCAGATATCCGCCGAGCGGGCCGGGTGCGCATACGGGCGCTGCGAGGCGCGGAACTCCAGGCTTGCACCAGAAGCCGCGGCCAGCGATTCCAGATCACCCTTGAGGTCATGGAAATCGACCTTACGCGCCTTTTCGCCCCACTGCAGGGTGGCGGCATCACCGCATACGGCAGCTGCAACGCGCACGGTTTCCTTCGGCGCAGGCTTGCCCTCGCCGGCCTGCGCAGCGAACACGCGGCCGATTTCGAACAGGCGCACGCGCCCAGCCTGACGAGCGACGTTGCGACCCAGCGTTGCCACCAGACCCGGCAGCAGCAGTGGGCGCATCACCGCCAGCTCGGCCGACAGCGGGTTGGCCAGCGCGACCAGACCTTCGCTCTGCTGCCATTGCTTCAGCAGCTCGGCATCGACGAAGGCGAAGTTGATGGTTTCCAGCATTTCGCGCGCCACCAACTGGCGGCGCACGCTGAGGTCATCCAGACGGGTTTCGCTGGGCATGGCAATGCGTGCAGCGCCGCCCGGCAAGGTGGTCGGGATGGATTCGTAGCCGTAGATGCGGGCCAGCTCTTCGATCAGGTCCTCTTCGATGGCGATATCGAAGCGACGGCTCGGGCCGGTAACGGCCCAACCATCGGCAACAGCCTCGACCTGCATGCCAAGCGCACGCAGGATGCGCTCGACTTCGGCGTCTTCAATCTGGATGCCAAGCACGCGCACGATGCGGGCGCGACGCAGCAGGATCCTGGCGGCGACCGGTAGGTCGGCTTCGCGCACGGCTTCGGTGACCGGCGCCGGCGTACCGCCAGCCAGTTCCACTACCAACTTGGTGGCGTATTCGATGGCGGTGCGCGGCAGCTGCGGATCGACGCCACGCTCGAAGCGGTGACCGGCATCGGTGTGCAGGCCGAGCTTGCGGCCGCGGCCCATGATCGCCGCCGGGGCGAAATGCGCAGCCTCCAGGAATACCTTGCTGGTCGCATCGGTGACGCGGGTATCGAAGCCACCCATCAGGCCAGCCAGGCCGACCGGACGATCGGCGTCGGTGACCACCAGGAAGCTGTCATCCAGCGCGGCGTCGCGGCCGTCGAGCAGCTTGAGGCTTTCACCGGCACGCGAGCGGCGCACGGCAAGCGGCCCCTTCAGCGTATCCAGGTCGTAGGCGTGCATCGGCTGGCCGAGCTCCAGCATCACGTACTGGGTGATGTCGACCAACAGCGACACCGGACGAACACCACTACGGCGCAGGCGCTCGGCCATCCACAGCGGCGTGGTCGCGGCGGCATTGACGCCCTCGATCACGCGGCCGAGGTAACGCGGTGCTTCAGCACCGGCATCGAGCTGGATGCTCAGCTCACGCGCGCCCTGTGCCGGTACCGCATCAGCGGCAAACGGCTTCACTTCGCTGCGGGTGGCTGCGGCGACATCGAACGCAATGCCACGCACGCTGAAGCAATCGGCGCGGTTCGGGGTCAGCTTGATCTCGATGCTGGAATCGGGCAGGCCGAGGTATTCGACCAGCGCGATGCCAACCGGTGCGTCGTCCGGCAGTTCCAGCAGGCCGGAAGCGTCGTTGTCCAGGCCCAGCTCCTTGGCCGAGCACAGCATGCCGTTGGATTCCACGCCGCGCAGCTTGGCCGGCTTGATCTTCAACTCGCCGATCTGTGCACCGACCATTGCCAGCGGTGCGACCAGACCCGGGCGCGCATTCGGCGCGCCGCAGACGATCTGCAGCAGTTCGGCCTGGCCGGCATCGACCTTGCAGATCTGCAGACGGTCGGCTTCCGGATGGCGGGTCGCCTCGACGATGCGCGCGACCACCACGTTGTCCAGGCCTGCGCCCAACGCGGTGACTTCTTCGACTTCCAGACCAATGGCGGTCAGCACGGCGCTGAGTTCGTCGCGCGATGCGGTGGTCGGTACGTGACTGCGCAGCCAGCTTTCAGAGAATTTCATGTATTTACCTTGATGGGAGGCGTGCCTCCCGTTGCGGTTTCTTTTGTTGATGCCCAGCGCTTTGCGCCTGGGGCTGGTCAACGCTTAGAAGCTGCCGAGCATGGCTCGGCACTACACAGTTCGCTTCAGGCGAACTGCTTGAGGAAGCGGACGTCGTTTTCGAAGAAGGCGCGCAGATCGTTGACGCCGTAACGCAGCATCGCGAAACGCTCAACGCCCAGGCCGAAAGCGAAGCCGGTGTAGCGCTCCGGATCGATGCCGACCGACTTCAACACGTTCGGGTGGACCATGCCGCAGCCCAGCACTTCCAGCCAGCGGGTGCTGCCATCGGGCTGCTGCCAGGCGATATCCACTTCCGCACCCGGCTCCACGAACGGGAAGTAGCTCGGGCGGAAACGCATTTCGAAATCACGCTCGAAGAAGGCGCGCACGAACTCGGACAAGGTGCCCTTGAGGTCAGCGAAGTTGGAGTGCTCGTCCACCAGCAGCCCTTCAACCTGATGGAACATCGGCGAGTGGGTCTGATCGCTGTCGCTGCGGTACACCTTACCGGCCGCGATCATGCGCAGCGGCGGCTTGTGGTCACCCATGTAGCGCACCTGCACACCGGAGGTATGCGTGCGCAGCAGGCGGCCATCGCCGAAGTAGAAGGTGTCGTGCATGGCGCGTGCCGGGTGGTGCGGCGGGAAATTCAGCGCCTCGAAGTTGTGCCAGTCGTCTTCGATCTCCGGGCCTTCGGAAAGTTCGTAACCGAGGCGCGCGAAGATTTCGGTGATGCGCTCCAGGGTGCGCGTGACCGGATGCAGGCCGCCGCGTTCGCCATGACGGCCCGGCAGGGTGACATCGATGCTTTCAGAGGCCAGGCGTGCATCCAACGCGGCGTTTTCCAGCAGCGTCTTGCGCTCACCCAACGCGGAGGACACGGCGTCGCGCGCGATGTTGATCGCCTCGCCCGCTGCCTTGCGCTCGTCGGCCGGCAATGCGCCAAGCTGCTTGAGCTGGGCGGTGATGCTGCCACTCTTGCCCAACAGCGAAACACGCAGGTTTTCCAGGGTTTCCGGGCTCTGCGCCGCGGCCACATCGGCCAGCGCCTGCGCGGTCAAGGATTGGATGTCACTCATGGGATCGACGAAACCTCTGGCCGGCTTGCCTACGCGGTACGCGCCGGGCCGACCCCCGTCGCCACCAGTGGCTGACCGCCGCGCAACCATCGGCAGCGGCAACCAGCACAAAAAAGAATGGGGAAGGACTTGCGCCCTTCCCCATGCATTGTCTCACCACAGCCGCTGCGCGTGAACGCTACAACTGCTGCAGGAAGAACTTATGCCGCCAGTGCGCCCTTGGCCTTTTCTGCCAGAGCGGCAAAACCGGCTGCGTCGTGCACGGCGATATCAGCCAGAACCTTACGGTCCAGGGTGATACCAGCCTTCAGCAGGCCGTTCATGAAACGGCTGTAGCTCAGGCCGTTGATGCGGGCAGCCGCATTGATGCGGGTGATCCACAGCGAACGGAAATTGCGCTTCTTCTGCTTACGGCCAATGTAGGCGTACTGCTGTGCCTTGATGACTGCCTGCTTGGCAACGCGGAAGACCTTGCGACGGGCGTTGTAATAGCCCTTGGCGAGATCCAATACTTTCTTGTGGCGGCGGCGCGCCTGCACACCACGCTTTACTCGTGCCATGGTTCAGTCCTCAGAGGTAGGGAAGCATACGGTCCAGACGGCCTGCGTCTTCTGCGCGGACGTGATTCGTCTGACGCAGGTTACGCTTCCGCTTGGTCGCTTTCTTCGTGAGGATGTGGCTACGGTTGGCGTGACCGCACTTGTACTTGCCGGAGGCGGTCTTGCGGAAACGCTTGGCCGCCGCCCGGTTGGTCTTGATCTTGGGCATTGCTATGTCCTTGATGGTCTCTTTACTGACTGGGCGGTGGGCTGACCCACACTTTCCATCCTTGCCCTTGTCTGTCAAAAGCCCGCGCTCCCACTGGAGGCAGGCAGGTCCTGGGTGACGCAAACAACAAACCCGGCGAACCGGGCCGCCCATTATGCCTTGCGTACCAGCCACTTGCAAACTGCAAGCCGACCGGCACCCAAATCAGCTGAACAGGCATGCAAACAGGGAGGTAGCCGAAGCCCCTCCCTGTTCAGCAAAGCAGCAGGCCCGGGGGCCGACGGCTTACTTCTTCTTCGGCGCGATCATCATGACCATCTGCCGGCCTTCCAAGCGCGGACGGGACTCGATCACGATGTCCTCACCCAGATCAGCCTCGATCCGGTTGGCCATTTCGCGACCCAGTTCCTGATGGCTCATTTCGCGGCCACGGAAGCGGATGTTGACCTTGATCTTGTCGCCCTCTTCGAGGAAACCGCGCATCTTGCGCAGCTTGATCTGGTAGTCGCCCTCGTCCGTAACCGGACGGAACTTCACTTCCTTGATCTCGACCTGCTTGGTCTTCTTCTTGGCCTCGTTGGCCTTCTTCTGCGCTTCGAACTTGAACTTGCCGAAATCCATGATCTTGCAGACCGGAGGATCGGCCTGCGGCTGGATTTCAACCAGGTCCAGGCCTTCATCTTCGGCCATGGACAGCGCTTCGTCGCGCGACAACACGCCAATCATTTCACCGTCACTGCCGATCACGCGTACGCGCGGCACCCGGATTTCCTGATTACGGCGGTTCTGTTTGTTGTCAGGGATACTGATATTGCAATCTCCAAGTGGATTAGTACCGGCCCTGCGGAGTGTCCGCCGGGGCCGGGGCCCTACTTACTTCAATGTTTCAATTCTGCCTGCAGCCGTTCGACGAAGGCCTGAACCGACATCGAACCAAGGTCTTCACCGGACCGCGTGCGTACCGCCACGGCCCCGTTCTCCTTCTCGCGGTCGCCCACGACCAGCAGGTACGGTACGCGCTGCAGCGTATGCTCGCGAATCTTATAGCCGATCTTCTCGTTGCGCAAATCGGCGTCAACCCGGAAGCCTTGATTTGCAAGGCTTTTGCGAACTTCCTCGACGTAGTCGGCCTGGGCGTCGGTGATATTGGCCACCATCACCTGCACCGGCGCCAGCCAGGTCGGGAACGAGCCGGCGTGCTGCTCGATCAGAATGCCCAGGAAACGCTCCATCGAGCCAACAATGGCCCGGTGCAGCATCACCGGATGGCGCTTCTGGCTGTTTTCATCGACGTATTCAGCACCGAGGCGACCCGGCATCATGAAGTCGACCTGCATGGTGCCCAGCTGCCAGGTACGGCCGATGGCGTCCTTCAGGTGGTACTCGATCTTCGGGCCGTAGAACGCGCCTTCGCCCGGCAGCTCCTGCCACTCGACGCCGCAGCTGGACAGCGCGGTGCGCAGCGCACCTTCGGCCTTGTCCCAGGTCTCGTCGTCGCCCAGACGCGATTCCGGACGCAGCGCGATCTTGATCTGGATCTCTTCGAAACCGAACGCCTTGTACACCGCCAGCGCCTGCTGGTGGAAAGCCGTCACTTCGGCTTCAACCTGGCTCTCGGTGCAGAAGATGTGGCCGTCGTCCTGAGTGAAACCGCGCACGCGCAGGATGCCGTGCAGTGCGCCGGACGGCTCGTTGCGGTGGCAGGCACCGAACTCGCCGTAGCGGATCGGCAGGTCGCGGTAGCTATGCAGCCCCTGGTTGAACAGCTGCACATGGCCCGGGCAGTTCATCGGCTTCAGCGCATAGGTGCGCTTCTCCGATTCGGTGAAGAACATGTTGTCCTGGTAGTTGTCCCAGTGACCGGACTTCTTCCACAGGCTGACGTCGAGGATCTGCGGGCAACGCACTTCGCCGTAACCACTCTGGCGATAGACATTGCGCATGTACTGCTCGACAACCTGCCAGATCGACCAGCCCTTCGGGTGCCAGAACACCAGCCCCGGCGCCTCTTCCTGCAGATGGAACAGATCCTGCTGCTTGCCGATGCGGCGGTGGTCGCGCATCTCAGCTTCTTCGATGCGCTTGATATAGGCCTCAAGCTGCTTCTTGTCGGCCCATGCGGTGCCGTAGATGCGCTGCAGCTGCTCATTCTTGGCATCACCGCGCCAGTACGCACCAGAGATGCGCATCAGCTTGAAGGACTTCAGGAAACGCGTGTTCGGCACGTGCGGGCCGCGGCACATGTCCACGTATTCCTGGTGGTAGTACATGCCCATCGCAGTGATGTCATCGGACATGTCTTCGATCAGGCGCAGCTTGTAGTCCTCGCCACGCGCCTTGAAGATCTCGACCACTTCCGCACGCGGCGTGACCTTCTTGACCACGTCGTAGTCCTGGGCGATCAGCTCGCCCATGCGCTTCTCGATCGCCGCCATGTCTTCCGGCGTGAACGGGCGCTCGTTGTAGATGTCGTAGTAGAAGCCTTCAGCGATGACCGGACCGATCACCATCTTGGCCTCCGGATACAGCTGCTTCACGGCATGGCCGACCAGGTGGGCGCAGGAGTGGCGGATGATCTCGACGCCCTCCTCGTCCTTGGCGGTGATGATGCGCAGCGAAGCGTCGTGATCGATCACGTCGCTGGCATCGACCTGCACGCCGTCCACGGCGCCGGCAATGGTGGCCTTGGCCAGGCCCGCACCAATGGACTGGGCAACGTCCATGACGCTGACCGGATTTTCGAACTGACGGACGCTGCCGTCTGGGAGAGTGATGTTGATCATGGGGTTCACCAAAGGTCACGACCCGCTGGGCGGGCTGGAAACCACGCCAACAGGCGCGGCTTCACGGGGTTCACGGAATTCTGGGCAATAAAAAAGCGCCACGACGGCGCCTGCATCAGGGCGGTGGCGGGAGATCAGCAGTGGGCGATGGTAGTGCTCATGTCACACGCTCGGCCGGCGCTTTGCGCGGGCCACCTCGATTGCCGAAGGAATTGTTGGTGAGATAGTAAACCAATCGGGGCAAACCTGCTCTGGGGCTTTCCGCGCCGCACCCCGCCCTCAACACCAGAAGCCTGAACCCCGGCCTCCTCAGCCGGACTTCGCCGGAACCAAGGTCCCCAGCCACGCCGGTCAAGCAACCTCGCACCGCCCCAAAAGCCAGGAAAAATCCGTGAAACCAGCAACCACGGGAAGGCCCCGATAGCCGTCTGCCACCAACAACCGACGGCCCAGCGGCCCAACCCCATCGAAGCAACCGAACATCCACGGATCCTCAATGCCCGGCCACATCCGGCTGCCGCTGAGCCCCGCCGAAAACCGGAAGATTCTTGCTCACGCAGTGAATGCCGCCACCACCAGCGGCGATCGGGTCGATATTGATCTGGACGATCTCCCGCCCCGGATAGAGCGACTTCAGCAGATCCCTACAGCGCGCATCCGCCTCTGCATCACCGAACTCGGGAGCGATGACCGCACCATTGATCGGCAGGAAATTGATGTAACCCGCCGCATAGTCGGCTTCGCGCGTGTAGACGTTGTCACGCGGCGCCTCGGGCGGCGACAGCGTGTGCACCTGCAGGCGTCGCCCGCCAGCGTCGGTAGCCGCCCGGAGTATCTCCAGGTGCCGACGGGTAACCGCGAAATCATAGGAGTCAGGGTCATTGTCGAGATTGGCGATGACCACGCCCGGCTCCGCGAAGCGTGCATAGAAATCAACATGGGCATCAGTGATGTCCCGGCCCTTGATTCCGGGCAACCAGATGATCTTGCGCAGACCAAGCAGCGACTTCAGCTCCGCTTCGATCTGCCCCCTGCTCATGCCTGGATTGCGGTTGTCGTTGACCCAGCAACTCTCGGTCATGATCGCCGTGCCATCACCGTCCACCTCGATGCCACCACCTTCGCCGGTTAGCCGACTGCGCATATAGCGCGCCTGCAGATCTGCGCTCAGCGCCTTCGCCACAGCGGTATCGCCTGCGGAGGCCTGCTTGCGCCCCCAGCCGTTGAAGTTGAAATCAACCAGCCCGAGCTGCGCATCGCGCCCGAGCACAAAACAGCCGCCGTAGTCGCGCACCCAGATGTCATCCAGCGGCATCGGCATATAGCGGATATTGGCGGCACCGCAAGCGCGCCTGGCTTCCGCCTCCTGCGCCTCGCGACACAGAATGGTGACCGGCTGATAACGGCAAATAGTCCTGGCGAGCAGAGCAACCGTCCTGTTCACAGGAGCCGCCCAGTCACGCCAGACAGCTTTGGATGCGGCATAGGCAAGAAATACACGCTCCTGCGGCACCTCCTCCGCCGGAAAGCGCCAGCCCTGCCCCGCTGCTGCATCCAACGGCGCGCACAAGCCACTCTTGATGGATGCCGCCGCACCAAGGCCAACGGAGAGCTGCGCAAGAAATTGCCTACGGTTCAACATCACATCACCTCAAGGATAGGCGGCGATTTCATCAGACAGTCGGCAGGCACATGTGAACCGGGCACTACCGACGCAGAAGGCGCCAGCAGAGCCCGTACTCCACAGAACAAGCGCATAGTCCCGCCCAGCTGATGAAGGCGCTGTCGCGAGCGACGGCGGGCGGAACTCCTTCACGGCAGCAGCCAAAGGCGAAACCCACGCAGCACCATACCAAGCAAGAGTGCCCAGCCATGAACATCAACGAATCAATTCGGATTGCCACGGAAGCCTCCGGGCAGATAAGGCGAAATGCAAAGCCCAGAGGCCTGATTCGCTCTTCAAGTGATTCCACCGAAACCGCTGTATCGGGTTTCAAGTGGTGGGCGGTACAGGGTTCGAACCTGTGACCCCTACCATGTCAAGGTAGTGCTCTACCGCTGAGCTAACCGCCCGTTTGAAGCCAATCTCTGCTGCGAGGGTCGCTCACCCGTACCGCAACCTACAACATCACCTGTAAACAAAAAACCCGGCCGATGCCGGGCTTTTGTGGCCACTTCCCGAGGAAGTGGTGGGCGGTACAGGGTTCGAACCTGTGACCCCTACCATGTCAAGGTAGTGCTCTACCGCTGAGCTAACCGCCCGTCTCAGCAACAATTTCTTCGCTGCGAGGGCGCGTATCTTAACCCTGCTCTTCACGAAGAACAACCGTTTTCGCGAAAAATTTCACAGCGGGCCACTTCAGCCCAGATTCGCCTCCTTCAGGCGATGGATCTGGTCGCGTATACGCGCGGCATCCTCGAACTCCAGATCGCGGGCGTGCTGGTACATCGTCTGCTCCAGCTCCTTGAGGCGCGCGGCCAGCTTGGCCGGCTCCAGCGGCAGGTAGTCGCTCTCGGGCTCGGCCACGCGACGACCTTTACCCTTGGCACTGGACTTGGGCGAGCTTTCCTCATGAGCACCCTCGAGGATGTCAACGATGGGCCGCACCACCGACTGCGGCACGATCCCGTGCGCTTCGTTGTACTCCACCTGCTTCTGTCGGCGACGGTCGGTCTCATCGATGGCCGCCTGCATCGAACGGGTGATCTTGTCGGCATACAGGATGGCCTTGCCGCGCACGTTGCGCGCAGCGCGACCGATGGTCTGGATCAGCGAGCCGGTTGAGCGCAGGAAGCCCTCCTTGTCGGCATCAAGGATCGCGACCAGCGACACTTCGGGCATGTCCAGGCCTTCGCGCAGCAGGTTGATGCCGACCAGCACGTCGAACTTGCCCAAGCGCAGATCACGGATGATCTCCACGCGCTCCACCGTATCCACGTCCGAGTGCAGGTAGCGCACGCGGATGCCATGCTCGCTCAGGTACTCGGTGAGGTTCTCGGCCATACGTTTGGTCAACGTGGTGACCAGCACGCGGTCGCCCATCTTGATGCGCTCAGTCGCCTGCGACATCAGATCATCGACCTGGGTCCCTACCGGGCGAATCTCCACCTGCGGGTCGATCAGACCGGTCGGGCGCACCACCAGCTCGGTGATGTCATCGCCCGACTCGCGCAGCTCGTACGGACCCGGCGTCGCCGACACATAGATGGCGCGCGGCGAACGCGCTTCCCACTCTTCGAAACGAAGCGGACGGTTGTCCAGCGCCGACGGAAGGCGAAAGCCAAACTCGACCAGCGTCTCCTTGCGCGAACGGTCGCCCTTGTACATGGCACCGATCTGCGGAATGGTCACGTGCGATTCGTCGATGACCAGCAACGCATCCGGCGGCAGGTAATCGAACAGGGTCGGCGGCGGATCGCCAGCCGCCTTGCCGGTGAGGTGACGCGAGTAGTTCTCGATGCCGTTGCAGTAGCCAACCTCGGCCATCATTTCCAGATCGTACTGGGTGCGCTGCGCCAGGCGCTGCGCTTCGACCAGCTTGTTCTGTGCATACAACTGCTCCAGCCGCTCCTTCAGCTCGACCTTGATGGTCTCAACCGCCGCCAGCACACGCTCGCGCGTGGTCGCATAGTGCGTCTTCGGATAGATGGTGTAGCGCTGCATCTTGCGCAGGCTTTCGCCAGTGAGCGGATCGAACATGCTCAGCTGCTCGATATCACCATCGAACAACTCGATGCGCAGCGCCTCGCTGTCCAACTCGGCCGGAAACACATCGATCACTTCGCCGCGCACACGGAAGGTACCGCGTTGCAGTTCGTACTCGTTGCGGGTGTACTGCAGCTGGGTCAGATGCTTGATCAGGTCACGCTGATCGATGCGCTCACCCTTGGACAGGATCAGACGCAGCGACAGATAGTCTTCCGGCGCACCGAGGCCATAGATGGCCGACACCGTCGCCACCACGATCGCATCCGGCCGCGACAACAGTGTCTTGGTTGCCGCCAGACGCATCTGCTCGATATGTTCGTTGATCGAACTGTCCTTCTCGATGAAAGTGTCCGATGACGGCACATAGGCTTCGGGCTGGTAGTAGTCGTAATAACTTACGAAGTACTCAACCGCGTTGTTCGGGAAGAACGCCTTGAACTCGCCGTACAACTGCGCGGCCAGGGTCTTGTTCGGCGCCATCACCAAGGTCGGACGCTGCACCTGCTGCACCACATTGGCAATCGTGTAGGTCTTGCCGGAGCCAGTCACGCCCAGCAGGGTCTGCTTGGCGATGCCGGCCTCGAAGTTGGCCACCAGCTTTTCGATGGCGGCCGGCTGGTCGCCGGCAGGCGAATACGGCGATACGAGCTGGAAGCTGTCGGACATGGCAGGCGCTGACCGGAGTGGACTGTTGAGTATAGCGAGCGTGGAGCAGACACCAGTGCATGGGCTAACCCGATGTTCAGACAAGGATTCCGGTGAGTTCGCCACCTCCGCGTCTTCGCAAAGACTGGTAACCCGCCCACAGCCCCATTGCCATGCGATCACAGCAAGCGCAGCGCCATCCTGCAACCATGCTGCCGGTGAAGGGTTTCACGCTCCTTGAGGCGCTGGTCTGCGTGGCCGTGATCGGGACGCTCGCCGCACTGGCAGCGCCAGCACTGAGCAGACTGCTGCTGCAACAGCGGGTATTGACCACCCAGCATGCACTGATCGCCCACTTGCACCTCGCACGCACCACTGCCATCTGGCGAAGGAAGAAGACCCTGATCTGCCCCTCCTCAAATGGCCGGCAATGCATCAACGCTTCAGAATGGAGCGTTGGCTGGCTGGTGTTCCTGGACCCGGATGGCAATGGCCACCCAGACCAAGACAGCGACATCATCCGTTTCACGGCGCAGCCCACATCAGCACACCTATTGGTATTCAGCAGCCCGGGACGCAGCAACGTCCGCTACCTACCGGACGGTCGCAGTGCGGGCACCAACATGACCCTGTCGATCTGTGACAGCGCTGGCGTGGCGCAGGCCCAGATCATCATCAACAATGCCGGCCGCGTGCGCAGCACAAAACCCGGGATAGGTCAGTCCTGCAATGTGAGCACAGGTGTTGCGCCCAGCCCGCATGCCAAGTAGAATGCGCCTCCCCGCCCGAATAGCTCAGCCGGTTAGAGCACTTGACTGTTAATCAGGGGGTCGTTGGTTCGAGTCCAACTTCGGGCGCCAGATATAAAAGCAAAAAAGCTCGCCGAAAGGCGGGCTTTTTTGTTGGCCGATAGCACAGCCCCGCAGGGCCGCCCACCCTCTCCTGCGTAGCTCAGCGCTCTGCACACAAACAAAAAAAGCCCGCCGTCTCCGGCGGGCTTTCCAAGGCAAAATCGAACTTACCAGCAGTCGGCAACTGCCGCAGTACCACTCTTGGCGCGAACGCCCTGAGCATTGACCGACAAAGTGCCGCACTTTGGATCCTTCTGACTTGAGGTAGGCACCGCCTGCAGGATGAAGGCCCGTGCGGTTGGATCACCACCCTGGAAACCAACCGCGTAGTACTTGCCCAGCTCCGTTTCGCAGCGAGGGGCCGGCGCACCGACGTAACTCAGGTTCGTTGTATAGAAACGCTCCATTGTCTGCGCATGCTGTTGCAGACAACCAGCAACAGCGGTACGCCGCGCCTTGACCACGTATTCCCTGTAATTGGGATAGACGATGGCCGAAAGAATCGCGATCACCGCCACCACGATCATCAACTCAACCAACGTGAACCCCGCCACGGACCGACCGGCGGTGATCTGCGTACTGCGCTTCGCATGAGCCATGCTCTTCATTCCATCAGTCCCCGATCAATTCACGCCAGGAAACGCGTTTGATGTTGCCATTGTTCGTATTCGTCTTGGTCTTGGCGTAGGTGCCGTCATCCAGGCTGGTATACATGTTGTCGCCAATGAAGATTGGATTATTGGGGCTGCTGCCGTAACCAATGCCGGAAACCGGCACGCCGTTGAGCGAATCCTTGCCATCGATCACGCCATCACCATTGGCGTCGAAGAAGCCGCCAGACAGCCGACCTCCGGTGAATGGATCGATCGCCATCGTATAGCCCTTACCGGTCGGGCTGCAGACATCGGCCGAATCAGGAATGCGCGTCGTACCAATGAGGGTCAGGCCCTGGAAGAAGTTGGGCACGACCATGCGCTCGCCTGCAGCAACGCCCGTAGGAGGAACCAGGTTCATGAACCAGCCGTTCTCCCCTACTGTATCCACACGCTCAATGACGCGGACATCATATGCACCGACCTTGCCTTCATCGAGAATACTGACTTCCTCCAATCCACCAGAGATCGTCGCGCCCTTGTCGATCAAGCCATACCAGGTCTGCACGTTCTTGTTGGCGCGGTCAGCCGAGTTGAGATATCGACCCGTGCCTGCAAACACCCATGTCTGCAAGGTCTTCGGATTGACCGCCACCAGCGGCGCAGCAGTGAACGGCTTGGTCTCACCCGCTGCGTAGAGCCGGCTCGCCGTACCCGTACCCAACTTGAAGCGCCACAGATTGCCCTTCATATCGCCGGCATAGACGGTATCAACCAGGCCGTTGCCTGCGGCGGACCACGCATTGATGCCGGCCAGGCCGTTGTCATTGCCGATAGCAGTCGAGACGGTGGATACGGCGCCGTTGGCCATATTGATCACCACCAGCTTGGCGATACCGTCAGCGCTGTTCGGGCCATTGCCGAGCAGAACACGCCACTGGCCATCACTCACTTGGGAAATGATCGGCTGCCCAAGATTGTTACCCAACGACGCATCACTGATTTCCCACATCAACTTCGGCGTGCCGGGTGCGGTGACATCAAGCGCAAAGATGGTCTTGCCACCACGCCCCATGGTGCCAACCAACGCGGTCCGCCATATGGCGCCGTCGTACCAATCGGCGGCGGTCATGGCGCCGTCAACGGTATAGGTGTGCTCGTAGGCCGGATCGGTGAACTTCTGCGTCCCGGTCAGCTTGGACATGCCCTCGGTGGGCACGAACGCAAATACTTCCTTGCCGGTATTGGCATTGAAAGCATGCAACATGCCGTCATTTGCACCGACGTAGACGATCGGCGTACGCGTGGCCTGGGCCGAGGCGAAAGCCGCATAACCAGTCGCGCCGGTGAAGGAACTCTTCGTGTACAGGCGCGCATTGGGCGCACCAACATAAACCGGCTGCGAATTTACGATATCACCAAGCAGGCTCAAACGATTGCGGTAGGCACCGCCATTGCTCTTCTCGCCCGAGCGATCACCACGCAGATAGTTCACAACAGCAGCCGACAATCCACCAACAGCGCCCTGGAAACCCGCCAAGGTTCCGGCATTGTTGTAGAAGATCTGCCGGGCATTGGTCGTCGCGTTGGTCGGACCCCAAACCGGGAACTGATCGGTAGCCGACCAAGCCTGCGTCAGCGCACCGGTGTCGGTATTGACGTCGTATGCATACAAGCGCCCTGCCCATTCGCGGTTCTGGCCAGTAACAAACTGCGCCTGGAACGTACGTGCGCCAGCCTCGAGCTTGGTCGAATTGCTGGCAAACGAACTTGCCGAACCCTCGGCCTTGCGCGCGATGGACTCGAAAGCCTGACGCAAGCTTGCCACCATCTTGTCGGCTTCACTGGCCACGTAAAAATTGTCAGGACGCGGATAGTTGTTGACGGTCGTGGTGACGCCGCCACCCGAGCCACTGGTCAGGTAGTCCTTGCTAGTGTGCCACCACGAGGTCGTCAAACCGGTTGTGGTCAGCGGGTCGAAACCGACAGGCGCATCAAAGCCGCCGTACTTGGCAGTGAGCCAGTACTGGTTGGTTGCCTTCGGTTCAAGGATCTGGTTCTCACGCACGTCCACCCAATAAGTAGACAGGGTCTGCTTGCCAAGCGTATTCGGCCGGCCAGCCACATCGGTACGGATGTCATTGGTGTTGGCGTAGTAGGCCAGGCCAGCGATGAAGGCCGAGTTACCGCGTCCACTGAAGCTGGACGCGTTTGCCTTGGTGGTGATGCCTTCGAGGTCGAAGATCTTCTGCGTGTACTTGATCGCCAGATCCAGGTCCTTCTCAGGCGCTGTATTTGGAATATTTCGATCTTCATGGGTATTTACGTCACCAATACCCAGCGCTGCGTTCACCTGGCAGGAGTAGCGGATCGGATCGTCCCAGTCAGTGATGACAGGAAAACCATCCGCAAAGTTGTAATTGATGTTGTTGGTGTATTCCGCAAGGTTGCCCTGATTGCGGAAATAACGCAGAGCCGCGTAGTACAGCTCGCTCACCGGGTCATTACTCTTCGGCGCAGCGCTGGTCATCTGACCAAATTTGTTGAGGTAATTAATGACGCCACTGTCCGCGATGCCGGTGGCTGCCGTAGCAGCCGCATCCGCCGGGTTGGGGTTGCGCACCAGCACACCAGTGGCCGGATCCCATTCCCGCCTCGCGTTATCGAGGATGCCCTCTTCGGGGTAATGGGTACTGGGGCCAACGAACTTCTGCCGAGCGCGCAGGACACCACCATTGCGCTGATTTCCGGACTCGTTGAGAAAGCCGAAAATGCTGTAAGTGATGCGCTTGGAGTACTCCTGGATCAAACCCTCGGGCTTGTAATTGCTCCCGTACCGAACGCAATTGCTCTCCAGGCCCACACTGGCATCGCAAACCTTCACACGAACGCTGACTTCGTAGACAACCCCGGGGTCACTGTTCTTGCCTGACTGCGTCAAGGTGTGCTTCGAAGGATTGTAGGCAGTCGGAGTATTGTTCAAGTCGCCACTGGAGGTGAAGCGCATGCGATTGCCAAGACCTTCGATCTTGACGGTAAGGCTGTTCCAGGTCGCACCAGTCAGGTTCTTGACCGAAGTTGCATTGGAGATCGCACGATTGGGGAATAGACCCGAACCGTGGTGCCTGGCCTTCTCAAGGATGGTCGTCGTCGGCGTGTCAACCACACGATAGCCACCGGTAAGCCCGGAGCGGAACGGATCGATGGTCTGGGTTGCAGCCCAGTTCATGTAATTGCCACTCCACTGCTTATCAGTGGGGCAATTGAACGAGCTGGCCATTGCGGCGGGATAGAAGTGCCGCTCAGGCTCGTTATCGCTGTAATTGTATAGATAGCACTTATTGGGATCGAAATAACCGGAATAGCGGCGAGAACTATCATAGCTGCCGATATTGGCCTGGCTGATCAGCGTCGGGTATTCCACCGACGGCACCAGCACCAGATTACCGGGGACATCGCTGCCCACGAACATCGGTGACTGTGCAATCTCCACCGCTGGCGCCTGCATGGCACACAACGCGGCGAACAGGCCAATCGCAACAGCACCGAACCTGCTTTTCACCGAGCGCGCCTGATTGTCTTTACTGCGGGAATAAGTATTCATGATCTTTCAGAGCCCCAAGGCGACGGTCCTTATTTGACCGTGATGTTGGATTGCAGGACGACGACCGCGCGATCGGTAACTGCAGCAGGATCGTGGCTGCGCGCGATGATGCGATAGAACGACTCCAGCGTTACACCACCACCGCCGCCATATTGGTTGGCGTTGGCGCTCTGGTTCTGCTGCAGCTCGTCGGTGCTCTCGCGCTGGCCGAGATACTGCACGAAGTATTGCGGACGGCCTGCAGCCTGCGACTGGGTCGCCGTGCCATTGACCCAGCCGGCACCGCCGCCGGTATAGGTGCTGGCAGGCGGTATCGGGCATGCGGTCGCGCCAACGCTGCAATTGGTGCCAATCGTATTGCCGGCTACCACGGCAGCACGGACTGCAACCTCCGCTTCGCGAAGGGCCGATTCCGCCGACTGGAAGGCCAGGCTTCGATCGTACATATTGCCACTCATGCGCTCACGGAGCAGAGTCCCGCGGATGCTGGCCAAACCAATCAGCGTGATCACGATCAGAATCAACAGCACCACCAGCAAGCTGGCACCGCGCTGCCGGACGGCCCCTGCAGCCAAGCGATCATTGATGTTCATTGCGCACGATTCCTCAAGGTAACCACCTGCTCCAGCTGACGTGTCAGCGGGACATTGCCACTCCCCACCGCGCCATCGCTGTTGACAGTAAATGTGATGCGGATCGACGTCACGTCCTGCCAGCCCGCAACCGCGCCGGCGGCGACATAGTCGGTGGTCGCAGGATCCTGTAGATACTCGATCTGCATGTTGGATACGCCCTCGACCATCTCCTCTCTGGCTGCACCATTGAGAACACGGAACAGGGATGTGCCGCCACGGCCGTTGCTGGCCACGAACCAACGCACGCCATTGAGCTTACTGATCACCGAATTCATCGGGTAGGGATAAGCCGGCGCGGCAGGGTTGCAGGGCGCCGGCAACACGTTGAGACTGTTGCTGCAATTGCCCGTATTGGAATGACTGACCGTGGTCGCGGTGACCCCACCCGCGCGAAACACCGCAACCTGCTTCGTATCGCAGACCATCAACACGTCGTTTGCCGCCATCCCGGTGGCTTTGTCGACGGTGAACACCGTGCCGGCATATGCCGTCACATTGGCCAGTTCATTGCCGACCAACAGTAACTGCAGCGCGTCGCTACCTGCCAGCGAGCCCGCCAGGGCGCCATTGTCATAACCGCGCACGGACTGCGACCAGGTGCTCCACCAATTGGCACCACCCAGGTCCGCAACATTCGCAACCGGCAGACCGATATCACAGGGATTGCCACTGGCTTCGCGGATGTCCCTGCCCATCATCTCGAAACCAAACTGCATGTTCTCCTGGACCTTGCCCAGTCCATCCGTGGTCCTATAGGCCTGTTGGCTGGAAATGAAGATCATCCCCACCGCCCCCAGGACGACCAAACCGATCACCAGCGAGATCATCAGTTCGATCAGGGTCATGCCAGCCATACCGGCAGGTGCCCTCATGCGCATTGCCCGCTTCCCCTTCATAGCCTCACCACCGTCTGCACCTGACGCGCCGTACCGCCTTCGACATTGGCAGCGTTGGCCGCTGCCGTATTGCCCTTGCTGCCGCGTGAGTCATCCCACTGCACGATCACCGTGCACACCCCTGCAGCGCAAGTGATCTGCCCGCAGATGCTGTCATCGTCATCGGGATCCTTGGTCATGCCAGCCTTGAGCGACTCGATCCAACGGCTCACGTCATTCTTGGCCAGCGAACCGCCAGCCGGGATCTCGCATTCCATGCCGTCGGTGTTGTAGGAACCCGCGAGCGCAGCTTGGCGATTGGCGCGCATTGCATCGATTGCCGAGTACGAATAAGCAACCACCTGGCTACGCTCCAGCGAGCTCTGCCCGTTACGCAACGCCGTGGCCTGCATGGCAGCGATGCCCAACAGGGCAACGCCCAATACGAGCACGGATACCATCACTTCAATCAAGCTGACGCCTGCCTGCTGACGGGGCGCGACGATGGTTGGGGAAGTGACCATTCCAATCTTCATTTGTTTTGGGCCTCGGCTCAGGGACACACGCCACCACCATCCACCCGGCTGCTGGCAATACGCGCAGCAGAGGCAAGAGTCACGGTGCGCCGGTTGTCGGCCGGGCTCGCCGTCGGAATACAGAGCGTCACGGTACTGTTGATGGCCGTATTGGACAGACCATCCGGACGGAAAGTGAATCGCTGCACGCCCGATGTCACCTGTACCGGCGCCTTGGCCTGGTTGACGCGCAGCACGGTGCCGTTCGACTCGATGACAGTCAACCAGTTACCCCAGCCGCCGCCACAGACCACGCCATTGGCGCTACCACAGACCGACACCCGGGTATTGCGCTTGATGGCTTCGCTCCGCGCCTGCTGCAGCGCGGCAACCAACTCGTTGGACTGCGATGTCAGCCGGCTGGCATTGATGAAGGACCGGAACGACGGAACCGCAATGGCAGTCAGAATCGCCGCGATCGCCACCGTCACCATCAGCTCGACCAAGCTGAAGCCTCGGCCACGGCGGCGCCCCGACGCACGCACTGCTGCTCGAAGAATGCTGGGCATACCTTTCCCCATTTGGACGACTTACTCTATTTGCCGGGCGGCAGCCACTCCATCGGTTCAGGGATGAACGGCACGATCCGACGCATGAATGGCGCCAGCAGCCGCCCCTTTGCCCACCGACGGATATCCGCAGCGCATGCCCACACCCCAGCCGGCCGAATTGAACCCCCTGGATCCCATCAGCCAGGCGCAGACCATCATTCGCATCATGCTCGCGGGCGAGGCACTGGCCGCCCTGCTGACCATGGCACAAAGCGCGCGAATGGACCTGCTGACCTACTTCGGGCTGGCTTCATTCACCATCCAATGGGTGGCGCTCGCGTCACTGGCCCTGCTTTACGCTGCACGTAAACACCTGCGCCGCGCGACGGCATCACAGATCGCAGTGGTCGCATTGATGGCCCTGCTCTGCAGCACCTGGCTGGTCACCGCTCTGGCAGCCGCCCTCCTGCACGACACCTGGCTGGTTCCTGCAGAAGGCTGGCCTGTTTTTGCCGTCAAACTCACCACGATGGCGTTACTGGTCGGCCTGGTGACGCTGATCGCCTTCCAAAGTCATTGGCGCCAGCGGCAACTGGCGGTGAGGGCCAAGCAAGCAGAGCTGGAAGCGCTGCAGGCAAGGATCCGCCCTCACTTCCTGTTCAACACCCTCAATACCGGCGCAGCCTTGGTCCATCAGCGCCCGCAAGATGCCGAGCGCCTGCTGCTGGATCTGGCGGACCTGTTCCGCGCAGCGCTGGCGGGCCCTCGCGCGATTCCGCTGAGCGAGGAGATCGCCTTGGCCAAGCGTTATGCGGAGATCGAAGGCCTGCGCTTCGGCGACCGCATGCAGATCCACTGGCAACTGCCCGACCCCATACCCCAGCAGCTCGTACCGACACTCTCCATTCAACCGCTGATCGAAAATGCCATACGGCACGGTGTCGAGCCTTCGCCCGACGGCGGCAAGATACACGTCCGCATGCAGCAGCTAGCCAACTCGCTCGACATCATCATCGAGAACGACCTGCCGCCGGCTGGCGCGCCCAACCTGCACACCGGCCACAAGGTGGGGCTTGAGTCATCACGCGCCCGCATCCGGGCGCTTACCGGAGGACTTGGCGACGTGGCGACCCGGATCGAAAACGGCCGCCACATCACCACCATCACCCTGCCCGCCTGATACCGCTACTCAGGCAACCACCTGATAACAAGGCCGGTACTCGCCCGAAATCTTCATCCGGCGCTGTTCGACGAAGGCGCGCAGCAGCTCATCCAGGGCCTGCATCATCTCGCTGTCGCCATGGATCTTGAACGGGCCGAACTCCTCGATCCGGGCCATGCTCTCCTCCTTGACGTTGCCAGCAACGATGCCGGAGAACGCGCGACGCAGGTCCGCGGCCAGATCTGGCGCCGGGCGACCCTTGTGCAGGTCCAGGCCGGCCATGGCTTCATGCGTAGGCACGAACGGTTGCTGGTAGGCCAGCGGGATCTCCACCTGCCAGTTGTAGAAGAACGAATCGCGCTGCGCCAAGCGGAACTCGCGCACGCGCTTGATGCCCTGTGACATCCTGCGGGCAACGCCAACCGGGTCGCCAACGATGATCTCGTAACGCTCGGCCGCCTTGTCACCCAGGGTCAGACGGATGAAACGGTCGATCTGCTGGAAGTACGGCGCAGCGATGGCCGGGCCACTGAGAATCAGCGGGAACGGCAGGTCCTTGTTCTCCTCGCTCAACAGAATGCCGAGCAGGTACAGGATCTCTTCGGCGGTGCCGACGCCGCCCGGAAACACGATGATGCCGTGGCCGAGACGGACAAACGCCTCCAGGCGCTTTTCGATGTCCGGCATGATCACCAGATGGTTGACGATCGGGTTCGGTGACTCGGCAGCGATGATGCCCGGCTCGGTGATGCCGATGTAACGGGTATTGGTCTTGCGCTGCTTGGCGTGGGCAATGGTGGCGCCCTTCATCGGCCCCTTCATCGCACCCGGACCGCAACCGGTGCAGATGTCCAGGCCGCGCAGGCCCAGCTCATAGCCGACCTGCTTGGTATACAGGTATTCGTCGCGCGAGATCGAGTGACCACCCCAGCACACGACCAGATTCGGGTCGCTGGGCTGCAGGATGCGCGCATTGCGCAGCACCCCGAACACCGCGTTGGTGATGCCGTCCGAGGTCTCCAGGTCCGAGGCGTATTCCGGCCCCAACTCGATGGCCATGTAAGCCAGGTCGCGCACCACAGAGAACAGCAGCTCGGCGATACCGCGGATGATTTCACCATCAACGAACGCGACTGCGGGCGCATTGCTCAGGTCGATGCGGACGCCGCGGTCCTGCTGGGTCACTTGGACATCGAAATCCGGATACAGGTCGCGCGCAGCGCGCGGGTCATCCGAAGCACTGCCGCTGGTCAGCACCGCCAGCGCACAGCGACGCAGCAACTCGTGCATGCCGCCGCCGGAAGCGTCGCGCAACCGCGCCACTTCTGCGCGCGATAACACATCAAGCCCGCCACGCGGATAAATACGTGCGTCCTGCACCGGCAGCGCCCTCGCTAGCCCTTCACTTTTGGTCATTTCCACAACTGCTCCTTCCTCTTTGGCGATCGACTTTAGCGCTCCCCCCATTAAAAAGAAAACGGCCGGGTTGCCCCGGCCGTTCTTTTACTACTTCACGTCAGCCCTGAAAAATCAGAACTCGTAACGCAGGGTCAGCAGGGCCGACCAGCGCGACACGACACGGTGCGGGAAGCCGCTGTTGGCATCGTACGTGGTCAGCTTTTCCGGGTACTGGTTACTGATGTTATAGATATAGGTACCGTCAGCCTTCATGCCGCTGAGACCAGCCAGATAGCGGGCATCGAAGCCCTGCGACTGCTGCTCGGTCACACCCCAGTCCTTGTTGAGCATGTTCAGGACATTGAAGATGTCCAGACGCACGATCGACTTGTGCTCCTTGAAGAAGCCCGGCAGCTCCTGCTGCAGGCTCACGTCAAACTGGTTCACCCACGGGTAGTGAGCACCATTGCGCTCTGCGACCTGACCACGGCGAGCTGCCAGATACGGATTGGCGTCAATGAAAGCGTGGAACGCGGCAATCTGAGCAGCCGTCGCGTTGCCGTAGCTCACCTTCGAGTCATTCACCAGCGGGATGTAGGCCGGATCCTGGAAGATACGGTCGCCATTCAGGTCACCGTCGATGTTCCAGGTGTACGGCAGGCCATCACGACCGTTGTAGAACGCAGTGAAGCTGGTCTTGTAGTCGCGGAAGAACGCATGCTCCCAACCAAACGAAGCCTTGATCGAGTTGCGCACTTCGCGGCTGGCCGTCGAAGCGATTTCTTCGTTCGGATTCAGACGCGACACGAACTGGTAACCGGACCATGCCTGCGACGAGTTGTCCGAGCCGACTTCGGTAGCCTTGGTATAGGTGTAGCTCAGATTGCCGTACCAACCATTTGCCATCGGCTTGTTCAGCGAGAAGGTAACGGCGGTCGAGGAACCCTTGTCGGTATTGCCGAGCTTGGTCGAGTTGTACTCGAAGCCAGGCTTGCGGCCACAGTTCTTGTTCGAGCTGCTGATCGAACCCAGATTGCAGTAATAGTAGTTACGGCCATCCGGCAACTGACCCTGCACTTCACCAATGTTGATGGCCTGGTAGAACACGCCATCCTTGTTCTTGATGTGCTGTGCTTCAACCGAGCCGATCAGGCCCATCCACGGCAGTTCTGCGTCGTAGCCCAGGCTGACCTTCCAAACGGTCGGCAGCTTGAAGTCAGGATCGATGGTATCGACCTGCTTGGACACGCCGTCGGCGGTCATGTTCGGCGGGAACGGCTGGTTGGCCGAGTCCGGGCTGAACGGATAAGCCGACGGATCGAACGAAGTGAACGATGCAGCGGTCACACCGTTGTTCTGGTACGGGTTGGCCAGCCACACAAACGGCGGCACGCTCTGGAACAGGCCCACGCCACCGCGCAACTGAGAATAACGCTCGGTATCGAAGGTGTAGTTGAAGGCAACGCGCGGCAGAACGACCTTGTTGCTGGAACTCAGACGGTAGTCATTTCGGTAACCGAATGCTTCTTCGAAGCCCGGCGTGGTCGGCGGTGCCTTGTTGGCCTTCGGAATGTTCACGCGCACGCCGTAGGTCAGCGACAGCTGGTCGTTGACCATCCAGGTGTCCTGCACGAACGGGCTGATCTGCGTGTAGATCATCGCAGCAGCAGTGTCGTTGATGCTGTAACCGGCGATCGGACGACGCACGTTGTACGAGTCGTAAATACCTGCTTCGAAGTCGGCGATGCTGGCGAAGGTGTAAACACCATGCGTGTCACGGCCGTACAGGTTGAACACGTCATTGCGCATGTAGTCCACACCAAACTTCAGGGTGTGGTCATTCAAGTACCAGTTTGCGAACACCGTAGCCGTAAGCTTCTCGGTGTTGATCTGGTTTTCGTGACGGTTGCGGTCTTCACCCAGGCGCACACCATTACCCAGCGTGGGGTTGTTGGCCGTGGTGACGTTGATCGTCGGCAGGTTCAACGGGTTGCCGTTGATCTGGTCGAAAGTCTGGTAGCTGACCTTTGCCTCGGTGGAGAAATTCGGGCTCCAGTCGCTGAACAGCTGCAACGAGGTGTTCTTGGTCAGGTTGTCCTTGTTGTACCAACGGCTGCTCAGGATCACCGAGTTGTTGTTGGCGTCGGACGGCTGCGGCAGGAACTCTTCGGTGCGCTGGTGGGTCAGGCTCAGACGGTGACTGTCATTGATGTTCCAGTCGATCTTGGCCAGATAACGCTTGCTGTCCAGGTTGACGCCAAATGCGCCGTAGTTACCCGGATCAATGCCCCACTTGTTCTTGGCGATGTTGATGACCTGATTGATCTCGTCCATCGAGACCACGCCATTTTCGTAACCATCGGCGTTGGAAGAACCACCGAAGTTGGTCACTTCCTGCTCTTCGTACGAAGCGAAGAAGAACAGCTTGTCCTTGAGGATCGGACCACCCAGGGTCACGCCCTTGGTTGCATCCTTGTCGAAGCCGGCATAGTCCTGACCGTTGCGGGTACCAACCATGTCTTCGGCATTCTTGTACGCGTAGTACACAGAGCCGTGGAACTCATTGGTACCGGACTTGGTGACCGCATTGACGGTGGCACCGACCGTATCCGAGCTCACATCGTAGTCCGAGACCTTCAGGTCATAGGCAGCGATGGTATCGATGGAAATCGGCGAACCCGCATACGGCATACCGTTGGCGTTCAGGCCGAACGGGTCACCCTGCGACAGACCGTCGACAGAAATATTGTTGTAACGGTTATTGACACCGGCGACAGAGATCGCGCCACTGCCCTGGTCGGTCACGGTGATGCGCGGATCAAGACGTGCAATGTCGTCCAGCGAACGGTTGCCCTTCGGGGTCAACTCGAGCTGACGGCCACTGACCGAGGTACCCACACCCTTGTTGTCTGGATTGAAGGTATCCATCAGGCGCGAAGCACTAACAGCAACACCAGCGATCGTGGTGACATCGCCACCCAACTGGGCATTGATCGCACCAACCTGGTTCAGGTTCAGGTAGACACCCTCTTCGGTCTTGGTGCCTTCGCCTGGCTTGGTGATGGTGACGGTGTACGGGCCACCCACGCGCAGACCACGCGCGGAGTAGCGACCCGATTCATCGGTGACGGCACGACTGATAGTGCCCGACTCGGTGTGGGTGATCGTGACTTCTGCACCAGCAACCGGCTGACCGCCGACGTTGGTGACCTGGCCGCCGACGCCGGCAGAGGTGCTCTGCGCGAAAGCCGGTGCAGCCGCAAGTGCGACGACAAGACCAAGTGCAAGCTTGGACATCTTGATACGCGGGTGATTCATAGGTGGGTAGCCTCGAAACGAGTTGGCGATTGAGAAAAAACGCGATCCATCAGCCCCGGGGTCAACCGAGCGCCTGATCGTCTTGAATCTGGGGGTCCCTTCCGAGGCGGTTTCAGCCGCAACGGTTAAGATAAGGTTAACACGGTAATGACAATTTATGACTGCAAGAAGACAGCGGTATTGCGCTGCAGCAGTTTTCCCTACGGCGGATCAAACAGTTAGCGGATTGACGCCAGATAGGTCCCCAGACCGTCCAGCAGCATCTGTACCGAAATTGCGACCAAAAGCATGCCCATCAGGCGCTCCAGCGCGGTCAGCGCGCGAGCACCCAGCAGCTTGTATAGCAGGGTTGCGGACATCAGGATCGCCGCCGTCCCACCCCAGGCCAGCAACAGCGCCAGGCTCCAGTCAACCAGCCTCTCCGGCTCATTGCTGCCCATCAGCATCACCGCTGCCATGCCTGACGGTCCGGCGACCAGCGGGATCGCCATTGGCACGATGAAGGGCTCGCCGTCCGGCACCGCGCCCATCAGGCCTTCCGGGCGCGGGAAGATCATGCGGATGCCGATCAGGAACAGCACGATGCCGCCAGCTATGGCCACCGACTCCTGGCGCAGGTGCATCAGCTCCAGCGCGTACTTGCCGCCCCATAGGAAGGCCATCAGCACTGCCAGCGCAATCAGCAGCTCACGCACCAGCACCACCCGCTGACGCCGGGGCGTCAACGGCTTGAGCAGGCTGAGGAACACCGGGATGTTGCCCAGCGGGTCCAGGATCAAAAACAGCAGCAGGGCCGCTGAAAGGATGGTCACGGAGCCAGGTCCAGCACCTTTCCACGCCACTGCGCGCCGCTGGCAGCAAGCAGTTGCACGCTGGCGGCGGCGTAATTGGCGGGATCCACCGGTGCCGCATCTTCCTCATGGGTGAATGCACGTGCCCGCAGCCCAGTACGCATCGGCCCCGGCTGCATGCCACAGACCCGAACCGGGCCATTGCGCAGCTCGTGGTGCAGGCTCTCGATCAGCCCACGCAGCCCGTATTGGGCAACCCCGTAACCACCCCAATAGGCTTGCCCCACCCGCCGCGGATCATCCAGCGCGAACACCACCGCCGCGTCCTCACGCTGACGCAGCAAGGGCAGGCAGGCTTGGGTCAACCAAGCGCGGGCGGTCAGGTTGACGTGGATCGCCCGCGCGAAGGCTGCCGGATCACCGGAAGCAAACGGGGTCAGCCCGGCGAAATCGGCCGCGCAATGCAGCACGCCATCCAGCCGCCCGAGCTCGGACTCCAGCCGTTCGGCCAGGGCCGCGTAGTCATCGGGGCTGGCGCCTTCCAGATCCAACGGATACAGCATCGGCTCGGGGCCAAGCTGTGCGGCGCTGTCGTAGACGCGATTGAGCTTGGCCACCTTGCGGCCCAGCATCACCACCGTCGCGCCGGCCTCCGTGCAGGCCCGGGTCGCCGCGGCGCCCAAACCGCCCGCGGCACCCGCTATCAGAATCACCCGACCTGCAAGATCGGCGCCCTCGCTCCCCCGAGGCTGGGCACTCACGCTTGCCCGGCCTCGGCAACAATACTTTTCAGCTCACCGGACTCCAGCAGCTCCAGAATGATGTCGCAGCCGCCAATCAACTCGCCGTGCATGAAGAACTGCGGGAAGGTCGCCAGGTTCGAGTAGCGTGGCAGATTGGCCCGCACCTCAGGGAACTCCAGCAGGTTGACCGTGCGCAGATTGATTGCCCCGGCTGCCATCAACGCCTGTACCGCGCGGCTGGAAAAGCCGCACATCGGGTACTGCGGCGTGCCCTTCATGAACAGGACAAGGGGATGTTGCTCCACCTCAGCCTGGATTTGTTCCATCACCGGCATTCGAATTCTCCCTACTGCGAAAGAACGGCCCGTCCTGGTCGGATAGACTTTCCCGTGGTTGACCATTGTAAGCCGAGCCGGCCAACTCCCGGCGCCCTGCCCCGAAAAGAATCTCCGATGCCCGTCCAACTTCCTGAACTGCCCTACGCCCGTACCGCACTGCAACCGCACATTTCCGCAGAAGCCCTGGACCTGCATCACGGCAGGCACCATCGCGGCTACGTGGACGCGGTCAATGCGCGCATCGCCGGCACCGAGCTGGACGAACTGCCGCTGGAGGAGATCGTGCGTAACAGCCAGGGCAGCCTGTTCCTGGCGGCGGCGCAGGCTTGGAACCACGACTTCTTCTGGCAATGCCTGCACCCGCGTGCCGGCGGCGACCCGCACGGGCTGCTGGCCGAACATATCAATCGCCAGTTCGGCGACGTACAGAAGCTGCGCGAGGAGTTCAATCGGGCGGCCTTGGCTGTATTTGGCTCTGGCTGGACCTGGCTGGTGCAGCATCCGGACGGCAAGCTGGCCATCGTCAGCACCCGCAATGCGAACACACCACTGACCGGCAACAGCACGCCCTTGCTGGTCTGCGACGTGTGGGAACACGCGTACTACAGCGACTACCAGAATGATCGCGCACGCTTTCTGCAGGCGTTCTGGAAACTGGTGAACTGGGATTTTATTGGGGCGCAGTTGCGCTGAGGTTATTTGAAGCCTCCAGGTTCGCGCTCCGCATTTCGCGACCAAATCCCGCACTCGTCATTCCCGCGCAGGCGGGAATCGCTGCTGCTCCTGACTCTACCCTCTTCCCCCTGCTTCATACTCTGAACTGCTTACAGACTTGAGCAACGCGCACAGCGGTAACCGTAAAAAACAAAAGCGCAGTAGCCACAGCGATTCCACCTACGCGGAAATGATGATCTGAACGCTCTCCGAGTGAGCCAGAAGTACTACACGCCTCATTCGTGCGCAGCCACCGCATCCAGCACACGTGCCGAATACACCAGCGCCGCACCTGCATTGAGCGCCACCGCCACACCCAGCGCTTCGCCGATTTCCTCGCGACTGGCGCCCTGCTTCAAGGCAGCGTCCACATGGGTGGTGATGCAACCATCGCAACGCGTTGTCACCGCCACCGCCAACGCGATCAGCTCGCGGGTCTTGCCGTCCAGATGGTTGGTCTGCGCGCCAGCACCGCTCAAGGTGATATAGCCCTTCAGCGTATCCGGCGAAAGCTTGCCGAGTTCGCCGATGCGGCCCTTCAACTCTCGGCGGTAATCGTTCCAGTCAAGCATGGGAGGTTCTCCAGTTGGGACTGAAGAACCTTACGCCAGCAATGATTAGCTCGCCGTCATGCCGCCGCGACGCAGTGTTTCCACCACCGGTGCAACCTGCTCCTGGCGACCCAATGCCTCGCCAACACGCTGCAGGGCGTCAGCCAGAGCGGCCGGAGCGTCATCACGCAAGTTGGCATGGCCGACCTTGCGACCATCGCGGGCCTGCTTGCCGTAGTCATGCCAGTGACCGGCGGATTCGCCCAGAACTGCCTTGGCGTCGGGCATCTGCCCCAGCCAGTTCAGCATGCAGGCGTGGCCCAGCATGCGGGTATCCCCCAAGGGAAGGCCAAGCACGGCCCGGATGTGGTTCTCGAACTGCGAGGTCTCGGCGCCGTCGCTGGTCCAATGGCCGGAATTATGTACGCGCGGCGCCATTTCATTGGCCAGCAGTGCGTCGCCGCGGCAGAACAGCTCCAGCGCGAATACGCCAACGTAGTCCAGACGCTCGGCAACGCGACGCGCATAAGCAATCGCCGTGGCCTGTTGCTCGGCAGACAGTACGGCCGGCGCAAGACTCGCGGACAACACTCCATCCACGTGCCAATTGGTGGTCAGCGGCCAGGCGCGGAACTCACCATCACGGCCACGCACCGCGACCACGCTGACTTCGCGGTCAAATGCCACAAAACCTTCGAGGATCAGCCCGGTCTTGTCGACCTGCCCGCCCAGCGCCTGCCATGCAGCGTCGATATCGGATGCTTCACGGATGCGGAACTGGCCCTTGCCGTCGTAACCCAGTCGGCGCGTCTTGAGGATGCACGGCATGCCGAACTCGGCAGCTTTGGCGGCCAGTTCGTCGCGGCTGCGAATATCGGCAAATGCCGGCAGCGCGATGCCCAGCTCCTGGAACAGCGTTTTTTCGCTGAGCCGATCCTGGGCCACCGCGAGGGCGGCCGGATTCGGGAACACCGGCTTGCGCTCGGCCAGCCAATGCGCGCTGGCAGCTGGCACGTTCTCGAAATCGAAGGTGATCACATCGACCTTGGCAGCAAACTCGGCCAGGGCTTCAACATCATCAAAATCACCCACCTGCAACGGCGCCACCTGCCCTGCACAGGCATCGGCAGCCGGATCGAACACCACGAAACGCAGGCCCAGCGGAGCTCCCGCCAGCGCCATCATGCGGGCCAGCTGCCCGCCGCCGAGAATGCCAACCGTGATCATTGGCGCGGATCGTCCGCAGCCATTACATCTTCGGTCTGGCGCGCGCGGAAGGCTTCCAGTGCGGCGCCGATCTGCGGCTGCTCGGCAGCCAGCATCGCCGCGGCGAACAGGGCCGCATTGGATGCGCCTGCATTGCCAATGGCGAAGGTCGCCACCGGGATGCCAGCCGGCATCTGCACGATCGACAGCAATGAATCCATGCCGTTGAGCGCCTTGGACTGTACCGGCACACCAAGCACCGGCACGGCGGTCTTGGCGGCCAGCATGCCCGGCAGGTGTGCCGCGCCACCGGCACCGCCGATGATTGCCCGCAGGCCACGCGGGCCGGCCTGCTCAGCGTAGCTGAACAACACATCCGGGGTCCGGTGCGCTGAAACTACCTTCACTTCATACGGAACGCCCAAAGCATCAAGCTTTTGAGCGGCGTGCTGCATGGTTTCCCAGTCTGAGCGGGAACCCATCACGATGCCGACTAGCGGCGCGGGGTGGTTGGGGGTCATTGGCCGTCACCTGCTGCAAAGACGTATTCTAGCCGTCTTCCCCGCAAGACCACGACCCGATGGACCGCAAACTGCTCGACCTGCTCGTCTCCCCCGACACCCGCCAGCCGCTGTTCCTGCTGGAAAGCGCCGGCCTGGAAGCCCTCAACCGCGCCATCAGCAGCGGCAGCGTGACCCGCGCCGACGGCAGCCCGCAGACCCAGCCGCTGCGCGAAGCCCTGATCAGCGGCGACCGCAAGCAGGTATTCCGCGTCGATGACGGCATTCCGGTGCTGCTGGCCGATGAAGCCATCGCCACCGCCCAGATCACCGACTTCCCGGCCAAATAATGCTGCCGCACCCGCCGCTGCCCCCGCCGCAGGAACAGATTGACGCCGATGTCGCCCGTGCCCTGACCGAGGACATCGGTAGCGGCGACGTCACCGCCGCGCTGTTGCCCGATGCCGCCGATGTCGCCTACCTGCTGTGCAAGCAGGATGCAGTGATCGCCGGCAGGCCCTGGTTCGACGCCACCCATCGTGCACTGGACCCGCAGGTCCGGATCGATTGGCGGGTGCTGGAAGGCGACCACGTCAGCGCCGGTACGGTGCTGGCAACCCTGAGTGGACGCAGCCGCAGCCTGGTCAGCGCCGAGCGCACCTCGCTCAACTTCCTGCAGACCCTGTCCGGCACCGCCACCATCACCGCGCGCTACGTGGCGGCGGTGGCGGGCACCAAGGCCCGCATCCTCGACACCCGCAAAACCCTGCCCGGCCTGCGCCTGGCGCAGAAGTACGCGGTGCGCTGCGGCGGCGGCGACAACCACCGCATCGGCCTGTTCGATACGGTGATGCTGAAAGAGAACCACATCCGCGCCGCCGGTTCGTTGACTGCCGCCGTGCACGCCGCTCGCGCGCAGCAACCCAAGCTGCCCTTGGTGGTCGAAGTGGAGGACCTGCAGCAGCTGCAGGAGGCACTGGCCGCCGGTTGCGAACGCATCCTGATCGACGACTTCAGCACGGCGATGCGTCGCGATGCCGTGCGTATCACCGCCGGGCGGATTCCACTGGAAGTCTCCGGCAGCGTTGACATGACCACGCTGCGCACCATCGCCGAAGACGGTGTGGATTGTATTTCCATCGGCGGCTTGACCAAGCACGTGCGGGCCATCGATCTGTCGCTGAAACTGGGCCCGCCGCCGCGCTGACTCACGGCATGCACACGCTGCCGGCTGCGACACTCCCCCAATATCCCTCGCGGAGCCTGCTGTGGCATATCGATTTCTGTTCTGCGGCCTGACCCTGCTGCTACCTACCCTACCCGCGATGGCCGCCGAAGCCTGTGACGTGCCACCGCGCTTTGGCCTGAGTGAAACCGCCAAGGCCGTGGTCGCGGCAGCCTGCGGCGAGCACCGCCTGTGGTATCGCCCCTTCATCGATCGCGATGGCCGCATCGCCAGCCTCGGCGTTACCGAGGCCGAGAACGAGCACCTGGCTGACAACGGCCTGATCGCCTGGCAGCGCGTCGTCGGCTATTGGCGCGATAGCGGCACGCTTGGCCCGATGGGCGCCATTGCCGGCGCCAGCAGCTGCGCGCAGCCGGCCGGCAATCGATTCACCGACACCGATTGCCGCGCCTTCCTGATCGACAACCCGTGGTCGGCCGCCTTCATCTCCTGGGTGATGACACGCGCTGCCGTACCCGGCTTCACCCGCTCGCCGCGCCATATCGACTACATCCGCGCCGCCTACCAGAGCGGCAGCAACGGCATGCCGTATCGCCTGGCCGACCCAGCCAGTGAGAAGCCCGCGCCCGGCGACATGCTCTGCTTCCTGCGCGACCGCAGCAGCACCTTGAACTACGCAGGGCTGATACAGGCGCTGGGCAGCGGCCGCGCCGGCAACTGGAAGTCACATTGCGAGATCGTGGTCAGCGCCAACATGGGCGGCGATCGCACGCTTTATCTGGTCGGCGGCAACGTCGCCAACTCGGTGGTGATGCGCAAGCTCATGCTTGATCGCACAGGCCTGCTTGAGTTGCCAAAGGCCAATGCTGCGCAGGCGCAAAGCTGGGCAGTTGAGCAGCGCTGCTCGCCGGGCCAAGAGGAAGAGTGCAACCTCAACCGGCAGGACTGGGCCGCATTGTTGAAGTTGACCGCGACCAACCCGGCGCCTGCATTCAATTCGACCGCGCCCTTGCCGCCACCTCCGGACGAACCGATTCCAACACCGGTCACCCACTGAGGCTTGCTGACGCGCCGGCATCAACAGCAAACAGAGGGCTGCGCATGGATGAGCAGATCGCCTAAAGTGCTCGCATGCCTACCCTTCTTATTTTGATGATTGTCGGCGCGATTGGTTTTGCGTTCTGGGACCGCTCCCGCGCCGCTGCCGACCGCGCCACCGAACTGGGCCGCAACGCCTGCCGCGCCGCCGATGTGCAATGGCTGGACCAGAGCGTGCACAGCACCGGCCTGCGCCTGTGTCGCCTGTCCAATGGCTGGCTGGGCTTCGAGCGCAGCTTCCGTTTCGACTACTCCTACGACGGCCAGGATCGCCACACCGGCCGCATGGTATTGCGCGGCCGCGAACTGATCTCGTTCAGCGGTCCCGCCGCCGCCCAGATCGGCCGCCTGCGCAAAAGCACCGAAGAAGCCGAAGACATCTGATGGGTGGTGCCGAGCCATGCTCGGCAGAGGCCTTACCAACACACCCGACCGATAGTGCCGAGCCGTGCTCGGCAGAGGCCTTACCGATGGGCACCTGCCGGCAACTGCATTTTGTGGGAGCGGCGTCAGCCGCGAAACTGATGCACTGAACGTTGCGGACATGCCAGCGACCTGACAGAACCTTGGTTTCGCGGCTGACGCCGCTCCCACAAGCAGCTGCTGGGCTCGCGTGGAAAGCGCCAGCCGAGCATGACTCGGCACTACACAGACGCCCAAACAAAACCGCCGCCTTGCGGCGGCGGTGGAATTATTTGACTACCCGCAGGAACGGGCGCTTTGCAGCTGGCTGCGGACGCTCAGGCGGATCGGTAGGCGGCGTATCGTCATCATCCGGCGTGTTCTCGGTACCCGGAATGTCATCCGGCAAGGCCATGCCCTGCCCGGTCTCACGCGCATAGACGGCCAGAATCGCCGAGATCGGCACGTAAACGGGGAAACTGGTTCCGGAGAAGCGCGCAGTGAAGCTCACCGCGTCATTGTCGATATGCAGGCCAACAACGGCGCGCTCGGCAATATTGAGCACTACCCGCTCTTCCTTGACCGCACTGCTCGGCACCTGCACGCCGGGAACCCCGGCATCAACCATCACGTGCGGCGTCATGCCGTTGTCGTTGATCCACTCGACCAGCGCCCGCAACAGATACGGGCGATGGCTGCTCATCCGGAAAGTTTCTTCAGTCATTGCATAAGTGTACGCGGCATTGAAGCGCGATCACCGCCTGGCGGCGGTGATCGATAAGTTCGGATACAGCCGGCAGTTGCTCAGCCTGGCAGTTCGCGCAGCTTCTTTTCCTGATCGGTCAGGCTACGAACGAAGGCCGGATGGCGGAAAAAGCGATTGCCATAGTCCTCGATCGCCTTGCCGTCTTTGGGCAGCGCAACGCCCAACGACTCCAGCCGCCAGATGATCGGCGCAATGGCGCAGTCAGCCAGACTCATTTCCGGGTTGAGGAAGAACTTGGAGGCCTTGAACAAGGGCACCGACTGCGCAACCAGCTCCTTCAAACGCTTGCGCCCGGCCTCAGCCTGGGTCTTGTTGCCCATCTGAATGGCCTGCACCTGCGGCACCCAGTCATGTTCGATGCGAAGCATCGCCAGACGCAAACGTGCCCGCGACAAGGGATCGACCGGCATCAACGGCGGATGCGGATAGCGCTCGTCCAGGTACTCACTCACCACCGACGCCGCGTACAGCACCAGCTCGCGCTCAACCAGGGTCGGCACGGAGTGATACGGATTCAGATCGATCAGATCTTCCGGCGGATTCTGCGCGTCGACCGGCACCAGATCGTAAGTCACGCCCTTGGCCGCCAGTACCAGCCGCACCCGATGGCACAGGGCATCGTCGTTTGCAGAGAACAAGGTCAGGGTATTACGCATACGCACACTCGCCGCCATCAAAGGCTCTCCATCGGTTGGATTCCGCCAACCTTACGGCCCCGCCAGCACATTGCCGACGGTGACCACGGTTACCCGAGTGTGCCAAGCCACAGGCGCAGTTGCCAAGGCCCCCTGCGCACAATCCCCGGCTCGCACCCTGCTCAATGCACGTCTTTCCAGTACTCGGTCTTGACCAGATAGGCCAGGAAGGTGAGCAGGGCGAGGAACAACACCACCCAGACGCCAAGGCTCTGCCGCTTCAACGCAGCCGGCTCGCCCGCATATTCCAGGAAGTTGGTGATGTCGCGGACCGTCTGGTCATAGCCGCGCGGGTCGACCTTGCCCGGCGAAGCAAGCTTGAAGCCTACAACCGGCGGATCGATGCCCTCCTGCTCGGCCTTGCCGTGAATGGCGTGCTGCATGCCCTGCAGCTCCCACAGCGGGTTCGGCATCGAGGCATTCGGGAACACGCTGTTGTTCCAGCCCAGCGGCCGCGACTCGTCCACATAGAACGATTTCAGGTAGCTGTAGATCCAATCACTACCGCGCACCCGCGATATCAGGCTCAGGTCCGGCGGCATTTTGCCGAACCATTTGGTCGCCTCGTCATGCGGCATCGCCACCTGGATCTGCTCGCCATAGGCGGCACCAGTGAAGTTGAGGTTGTCCATCACCTGTTGCTCGGTCAGGCCGAGATCCTCACCCATGCGCGAATAGCGCAGGTACTTCAACGAGTGACAGCCCGAGCAGTAGCTCATGTAAGCCTGCGCGCCGCGTTGCAATGAGGCCTGGTCGCCCAGATCATTGCCGGCCTGCATCAGCTTGCCACCACCGGCAGCAAACGCCGGGACACAGAACATCATCGCGGCAGCCATCGCCAACCGCACAATCCACTTGTCAGTCATGCGTCGTCACCCGGTCCGGTACCTGCTTGGTGCTGTCGATCTTCGTCCACAGCGGCATGGTGATGAAGAAACCAAAGTACAGGAAGGTCAGCACGCGGCCCACCCAGGTTTCCCAGATCGCCGTGCCCGGGCCGGAGCCAATCACGCCCAACCACACGAAGCACACTACCAGGATGCCCAGCATCACTTTCGAGATCGGGCCACGATAACGGACCGACTTGACCTTGGCCTTGTCCAGCCACGGCACCAGAAACAGGATGGCGATGGCCGAGAACATCACCATCACACCGCCCAGCTTGTTCGGGATCACCCGCAGCATCGCGTAGTACGGCGTGTAGTACCAGACCGGCTTGATGTGCTCCGGGGTCACCAGCCGGTTGGCCTCGGTGAAGTTGTCATGCTCAAGGAATAAACCACCAAATACAGGCGCGAAGAAGATGATGAAAGCCGCCAGCGTGAGCAGGAAACCAACACCGACCAGATCCTTGACCGTGTAGTAGGGATGGAACGGGATGCCATCGGTCGGCGCGGTCGGCGACCAGCGGTTGCCCTTCGGACCCTTCTTGATCTCTACGCCGTCCGGGTTGTTGGAACCCACTTCGTGCAACGCGCCCAGATGCAGCACCACCAGCAGCAACAACACCAGCGGCATGGCGATGACGTGCAGGGCGAAGAAGCGGTTGAGCGTGGCATCGCCGGGCAGGTAGTCGCCCATGATCCATTCGGTCAGACCATTGCCGATCACCGGAATGGCGCCGAACAAAGAGATGATGACCTTGGCGCCCCAGAACGACATCTGGCCCCATGGCAGCACGTAACCCATGAAGGCTTCGGCCATCAGCACCAGGTAGATCAGCATGCCCAGTATCCACACCAGCTCGCGCGGCTTCTTGTAACTGCCGTACATCAAGCCGCGGAACATGTGCAGGTAAACAACGATGAAGAACAGCGACGCACCCGTGCTGTGCATGTAGCGGATCAGCCAGCCCCACTCCACGTCACGCATGATGTACTCGACCGAGGCAAACGCCTCGGCCGCGCTGGGCTTGAAGTGCATCGTCAGGAAGATGCCGGTGACGATCTGGTTGACCAGGATCACCATCGCCAACGAGCCGAAGTAGTACCAGAAATTGAAGTTCTTCGGCGCGTAGTACTCGCTCACATGCTTGCGGTACACAGGCACCAAGCCGGGCGCACGCTCATTGACCCAGCCGGCCACGCCAGTGACGGTGCGGGTAAGAATATTGTCGGCCATGATCAGGCTGCTCCCTGCGGATCAACGCCAATGACAAGGGTGTTGTCATCCACATAATGGTGCGGCGGCACCAGCAGGTTGATCGGCGCCGGCACGTCCTGGAACACGCGCCCGGACATGTCGAAACGCGACTTGTGGCAGGGGCAGAAATAGCCACCTTTCCACTGCGCGTCGTAGGGCTCGGGGCGGATCTCGGCAACCATCTCCGGCGAACAGCCCAGATGGGTACACAGACCTACCAGCACGGATACATCCGGCTTGATCGAGCGGAATTCGGGATTGCCCTTGAGCACGTAGTCCGGCTGCTGGTCCTTGTTGCCGGACTCCGGATCCTTGAGCCGTGCATCCAGGGTAGGCAATGCCTGCAGGATGGCCTTGGAGCGTTTGACGATCCAGATCGGCTGGCCGCGCCATTCCAGGATCAGCCGTTGGCCTTCCTGCAAAGCGCTGATATCGGCAGTCACCGGGGCACCGGCCAACTTGGCACGGGCGCTGGGATTCCACGACTTGATGAAAGGAACTGCGGCGAAACCAACACCGACTGCCCCGACCACAGCTGTGGTCGCTGTCAAAAACCGCCGACGTCCGGTGTTGACTGGATCATTTACCCCATCGTTTGCCATCCGGCACTCCGATAATGATTAGGTAGCTAGAGGCTGCCAGCGGTCTGGTGGGGGCCATCCCGCTCTGAATCGAATCGTTCCGGAGTGTAGCGGAACGCTTAACGCTGACACAACGCGATCAAACACCAGTCCGCGAAATTTGTCACGGCCTGCTGCAACAGAATCATTCGGGGACGGTCTACTGGCGCGTGGCCAGCTCGCCACGGTAGCGGTCGGCCAACTGTGCGACGCGCTGCACGTAGTACTGGGTTTCCTTGTACGGGGGCACACCACCATGGCGATCCACCGCACCTTCACCGGCGTTATAGCCCGCTGCGGCCAAGGTCAGGTTGCCATTGAAACGACGCAGCAACCACGACAGGTATTGCACGCCACCGCGGATGTTCTGGCCGGCGTCATAGGAATCAGAGACCCCGAAGCGTCGCGCGGTAGGTGGCATCAGCTGCATCAAGCCCTGCGCTCCGGCGCGACTGAGCGCGGTCGGGTTGAACGCCGACTCGGCGTGGATGATGGCCCGCACCACCGCTTCTTCGACACCGAATTCGCGTGCGGCCGAGGCGATTTCGGTGCTGTAGGCCTGGGTATTCAACCGCACCGAGCCGAAGTTGACCCTGGAGTTCACGCCACAGGCAAAGCAACGCTCGATATAGCTGTATTGAATGGTGCGCACCGCGCCGATGTTGGCCACCTGGGCCGGCCGGCTGCTGGTGTAGTGGCGCACTCCATCCTTCATATAAGAGTAGACCTGCCCACTGACCACCCGTTGCGCCCGCCCTGCCGTTGCTGGCGCTGGCGTGGGCGGCACTGCGGCGGGGGCGGCCTGCGCAGCCACCGCCGTCGAACCGCCGGTGTCGCCGGTTGCCGGAGTCGCCACCTGCGCAGCCGCAGCAACCGGGGCTGCGACCGGCGCTGGGGCCGGCGGAACATAGCGCGGCACATCGCGGGTCGGCCGATAACTGCTGACCACGCTGCAGCTCGCGCCACTGACGCGTTTGCTGACGTAATTGGGCACTCCATCGCTGCCAACACACTTGTACAGCGTGCCCGCACTGGCCGGCAAAGCGCCCAATGCAACTGCGAGAATGCCGGTGATCCCCAAAATCCCCTTCATGGGCGCGAGTCTCCCAGCTTCGCAGGGGCTTGCCAAGTATTTGACGCAGCGGTTTTCGTGCTGGAGCCGCTAGACCGATACAATGGACGGCTACGAATGCAGCCCCAGCGGCTGCGTGCCCGCCCACCCGTCTGGAATAAGCGCCATGCCCGGGACGCCAGCTACCCCCTTGCCGATCACGGCCGGCTCTGCCGCGCCTACTGTTGAAATGACCACACCAGAATTGATTCCCCTGCCCGGCCAGCGGCCGACGGTTGCCGGCGGCGCGCGCGGCAAGCTCTACATCAAGACCCACGGTTGCCAGATGAACGAGTACGACTCGACCAAGATGGCCGACGTACTCGCCGCTGCCGAGGGTCTGGAGCTCACGGACAACCCCGAAGAAGCCGACGTGGTGCTGGTCAACACCTGCTCCATCCGCGAAAAGGCGCAGGAGAAGGTGTTCAGCCAGCTCGGCCGCTGGAAGGCGCTCAAGGCCAATGGCCGCGACGTCATCATCGGCGTCGGCGGCTGCGTGGCCTCGCAGGAAGGCGAAGCCATCGTCAAGCGTGCGCCCTATGTGGACCTGGTGTTCGGCCCGCAGACCCTGCACCGCCTGCCGGAGCTGATCCGTGCCCGCCGCGAGCAGAACAAGCCGCAGGTGGACATCAGCTTCCCCGAGATCGAGAAGTTCGACCGCATGCCCGAGCCGCGTGCCGAGGGCCCGTCGGCCTTCGTCTCGATCATGGAGGGCTGCTCCAAGTACTGCTCGTTCTGCGTGGTGCCCTACACCCGTGGCACCGAGGTCAGCCGCCCGTTCGAAGACGTACTGGTCGAATGCGCCCAGCTCGCCGATCAAGGCGTGCGCGAGATCAACCTGCTTGGCCAGAACGTCAACGCCTACCGTGGCCCATACGGCGACGGCGAGATTGCCGACCTCGGCCTGCTGATCCGCACGCTTGCGGAAATCGACGGCATTGGCCGAATCCGCTTCACTACCTCGCACCCGCTGGAATTCAGCGACTCGCTGGTGGACGCCTACCGCGACGTGCCGAAACTGGCCAACTACCTGCACCTGCCGGTACAGGCCGGCAGCGACCGGGTGCTCAGTGCGATGAAGCGCGGCTATACCGCGCTGGAGTTCAAGGCCAAGATCCGCAAACTGCGCGCGGTCCGCCCGGACATCTCGATCAGCTCGGACTTCATCGTCGGTTTCCCCGGTGAAACCGATGCCGATTTCGAGAAGACCATGAAGCTGATCGAGGACGTGGGCTTCGACCAGAGCTTCTCCTTCATCTATTCGCGCCGCCCCGGCACCCCGGCCGCCGACCTGGAAGACACCACCAGCGATGCCGACAAGCACGCCCGGCTGTCGCGGCTGCAGGCACACATCAACGAGCATGCTGCGGGCATCTCGACGAACATGGTTGGTACGGTGCAGACGGTGCTGGTCGAGGGCCCGTCGCGCAAGGACCCGAACGAGTTGACTGGCAAGACCGAGAACATGCGTTCGGTGAACTTCCCAGCCAGTTCGCGGCTGATCGGGCAGTTTGTGGATGTATTGATCACCGAGGCCTTCAGTAATTCGCTGCGTGGGCGGGTGGTTACGCAGGACTGAGGTCGCGCTGACGCCCGATTGCAGGGCTTGGTTGGTGGAGCCACTTCTTACGGACAATGGGCTGCGAGGCCGGGACCGAACTTTGCTAGTCCGACGCAGGAGCGCCCTCACCCCCGCTCCGCGCCCCGACCCTTGCGCTGGCGCAAGGTCGTTCGATGGGCAGCGAACCAGTGGTTCACAAGCTGCCCCTCTCACCCCGTTAGCGGGAGAGGGGAAAAGCCTCCGCCGCCGGTTCTGGCTGCTGCCCGGCGGCTGCGGTCATTTATTCGCCACACTGACCCAGAGCCCGTCGTTATTGGGCTGCGCACGGTTATCCACACGTTCATCCCGAATCGATCCACAAAAATTGTGGACAACTTGTTACCCCTAAACCGTCAAATGTGGCGGTTTTTTAACCACCCCGCCAAGAGGCTTATGCCGCAAGGGCTGGACAGGGATATCCACAGCTTGGCCCACGCCACATCCACATCGACTGTGGAGAACCCGGACCACTATCTGCCCCGCTGGTGGTCCGTCACCCGCAGGGGTACCCTTCCAAAGTCCAAGGCACGGCTTCGCCGGCCAGCAACTGTCAGTGAAAATGACCACCACCACGCATCGCGACTTCACTCTCGACCCGATTGATAACGAACGGCTGGCCAATCTGGCCGGGCCCTTCGACGAGCATCTGCGCCAGGTCGAACTCAAACTGGGCGTTGAAATTGCCAACCGCGGCAATGTCTTCCGTGTCAGCGGCCCCGGCAAGACCGCACTGGAAGCGGAAAAGCTGCTCAAAGCCCTCTACGTGGAAGCAGCCGAAGCCGTCTTCGACAGCCACGCCATCCACCTGCGGCTGAACCGCGCCAATGTCGATCATGTGACCGAGCAGGCCTATGAAGCGCAGGAAATTGCGGTCAAGGTCAAGCGCGGCACCGTGCGTGGTCGCGGTCTCAACCAGGCCAGCTACCTGCACCAGATCGCCACCCATGACATCAGCTTCGGTATTGGCCCGGCCGGTACCGGCAAGACCTTCCTGGCGGTGGCAATGGCCGTGGACGCACTGAATGAATCGCGCGTGCAACGCCTGATCCTGGTGCGCCCGGCTGTGGAAGCCGGCGAAAAACTTGGCTTCCTGCCCGGCGACCTGACCCAGAAGGTCGACCCCTACCTGCGCCCGCTCTACGATGCCCTGTACGAAATGCTGGGCGTGGAAAAAGTGGCCAAGCTGCTTGAGAAGAATGTCATCGAGATCGCTCCGCTAGCCTATATGCGCGGCCGCACGCTCAATGACGCCTTCGTGATCCTGGACGAAGCGCAGAACACCACCATCGAACAGATGAAGATGTTCCTGACCCGCCTGGGTTTCGGCTCGACCGCAGTGGTCACCGGCGACCTGACCCAGACCGACCTGCCCAAGCACGTCAAATCCGGCCTGCGCGACGCCATCGAAGTGCTGCGCGGCGTGGACGGGGTCAGCTTCACCTTCTTTGAATCGCGCGACGTGGTACGCCACCCGCTGGTGGCCCGCATCGTCAGCGCCTATGACCGCCGCGATCTGCAGCAGGTCAAACCCGGAGCAAGCGAATGACCAAAGGTCCCGTGCGCCTTGATGTAGCCGTCAGCTACGCCCTGCCCCGCGCCGGCCTGCCGGCAGCGGTGAGCTTCCGCCGCTGGGTGGCTGCCGCCTTGAAGGGCCGCATCCGCGAGGCTGATCTGGCCATCCGCGTGGTCGACGCCAAGGAAGGCCAGTCACTGAACCGCCACTACCGGGGTAAGGACTACGCCACCAACGTACTCAGCTTCCCAGCCGAGCTGCCCGAAGGCCTGCCCAAGGGCGTGAAGTTCCCCTTGCTGGGCGACCTGGTGATCTGCGCGCCGGTGGTTGCCCACGAGGCCGAGGAGCAGGACAAGGCGCTCAACGCCCACTACGCCCACCTCACCGTACACGGTGTGCTGCACCTGCTGGGCTGGGACCATGAGGACGACAAGGAAGCCGAGGCAATGGAACAGCTGGAGCGCGAGATCCTGGCCGACCTGGGCATTGCCGACCCCTACGCAGGCGAGCGCTGAAGCCATCGGGCACTGAACTTGCAACCTACGCCCGCAACTTGTTGAATGTGCTCCGCGAATTCACCTCGGAGTCTTCAGGATGCAAGACCGAAGCTTGTCCCGCGTCGCCATGACGTTGATGCTCATGGTGGTTGCCAGCGCCGCGTTCCTGCAGGTTGTCCGTCTCCATGAGAATGGAACGCCGCTCAGGGACATCGCGCTGATTCTGCTTTTGGTACTACCGCTGATGGCACTGCTTCTTGGCATAGTCTGGCTTTTCAACAGAATCAGTCATACCCGTACTGGCCGCGCGCTTCGTGCGGGCGTTACAGGTCTGTTCGTTCTCTCGACGATGGCGATTCTGGGCATGACGGCCTACATCTGGTTTTCCGCCGCTGGCAACGCTCAATATGGCCTGCCAGAAGCGAACGCATTGGCACTGCAGGTCTGCGCCATCATAAGCGTGTTGTCCGCACCGGTAGGTTGGCGCGCACTTGTCGACTATACGGGCCGACGCAAAACCGCGACGATGCCATTCTTTCAGGCTTCACCCGTCCGCCTCAGTATTACCTTCATGCTGGTAACAGCGCTGATCCTGGCGCTTGGGACGTCCCAGTTCCTGTCGATGGGCTCCACCAGCCTGGGCACAGGCTCATTCTCGGTGATCGGCCTGACCCTGCTGGTCTGCATGTCGCTGACGATCCCATTGATCCTGCTTGCACGACTGCTTCAGATCAGTGGTGCCTGGCTGCGCCAGCGCTGGGCAAGACCCTGACCGAACAGCCGGGGTGCCTTGCTCTGCTGAGGCTGCAATGCCACCTCCGGCAGCAGTCCTCTTTTGTTCCGGCACCCACAAGCACATCCCGACTCCACTTCGCAGAGCTCCAATATCAAGGCAGCCCGGCAAAAAGCCCAACCGCGTGCACCGGGTCGGCCGGTGCAACTATCATCCAGCCTGATCGAACACTGGGACCGCATTGCTGTGCGCCTGACCTTCCTGCCTCTACTGCTGGCTTCCATCGGAATTGCCCATGCCCAGCCCGCCATCGACCTGCCCGCCCTGATCGAATGCCGGCAGAGCGTCAGCGAGTTCGCTGCACTGGCACCCATCGCCAATGACCCACTGAAAGCGGTAGCCCTGGGCTGGCGGCCGTTGCCGCAGGGCAACCTGTTCATGGCCGAGTACATGCTGAACACCCCGATCACGGTGTTCGGCCACAGCGCCGACCATATCGCCATGGCCGGCGGCACCATCATCGCCGTCCTCGACATGCCCGATCCGCGCCCGCTGGCCAAACAGCTGGAGCTGGAAACCGGCTACGACGCCCCTGACAAGTTCATGGCAGGCCGCGAGCTGGTCAGCCGCGACGTCAACGACGCCAAGACCGGCGAAGCGCTGATCGAATCGGTGATCCTGGGCGTGTCCACGGTCAAATCCCACCCAGGCAAAACCCTGGCCGGCTGCACCTACAGCCTGGACCTGCCCGCCGAGGGAGAGGCCCCACCCGCTCCCGACAAGCCTGCCGCCCCCCCAGCCGATGTACCGCCGGTAGCCCCAAGCGTAAAGACCCCCAACCCGCCGCCAGCTTGAACAGACCGCGGCAAACATCCTGCTAGACTTGTCGGCACCGCCCGGCCTGCCGGGTGCAGTCAAACCAAGAGATGTCTGAAGACGACAGTAGTACCTCGCCCGAAAACGGCGAGAAGAAACGCAGCTGGCTGGAGCGCCTGGGTTCGGCGTTCTCCAGCGAACCCCACACCCGCGACGAGCTGGTTGGCATCCTGCAGACGGCACAGCAGGACGGCCTGATCGCCGCAGACACCCTGCGGATGATGGAAGGCGCCATTTCGGTGGCCGAGCTGACCGTCGGCGACGTGATGATCCCGCGCTCGCACATGGTGTCGCTGCCGGTGGACCGGCCTTTCATCGAGCTGATGAAGCAGGTGGTCGATTCCGGCCATTCGCGCTTCCCGGTGCACGGTGAGAACAAGGACGACATCCTCGGCATCCTGCTGGCCAAGGACCTGCTGCGCGGCGTGGTCGCCGACAACAGCCACGCCAGCGTGCGCGAACTGCTGCGTCCGGCGGTGCTGATCCCCGAATCCAAAAAGCTCAATGTGCTGCTCAAGGAGTTCCGGCTCTCGCGCAACCACATGGCGATCGTGGTGGACGAGTACGGCGGCGTTGCTGGCCTGGTCACCATCGAGGACGTGCTGGAGCAGATCGTCGGCCAGATCGACGACGAGCACGACGAGACCGAAGACCACACCTCGCAGATCGCCATCCTCGCCGATGGCCGCTATGTGGTGGACGCGCTGACCACCATCGGCGACTTCAACGAGCGCTTCGGCGCCGAGTTCTCCGATGACGATTACGACACCATCGGCGGACTGGTCACCGAGGCCGTTGGCCATTTGCCGGAAATCGGCGATGAGCTGACCCTGGAGCGCTTCGTGTTCCGGGTGGCCAAGGCCGATGCGCGCCGTGTGCAGGCCTTCCACGTGACCATCTTGCCACCTGAAGACCAGGACGAAGCTTGATCACCCTGCGCCTGCCGCGGCTGCTGTCCGCGTTCGCGTCGTTGTTCCTGCTGCTGGCCGCGATGGCCAGCAGCGCACAACCGGCCGCCACCCAAGCCAGCGGAACCAACGCACACCCGGCACCGCGCATCGGCGTGGTGACCATGCTGCCGGGCGAAGTCTTCTTCGAACGCTTCGGCCATGACGCCCTGGTGGTGCTGGACCCGGCAAGCGGGCAGGCAACGTCATACAACTTTGGCTTCTTCGACCCGTCCGAGCCGGATTTCATCGGCAACTTCGTGCGCGGCAAGATGATGTATTACCTGGTCGCCCTGCCACTGGAGCAGGACCTGGCGCAATACGAGAGTGTCGGCCGCGGTGCAAACATCCAATGGCTGGATCTGCCGCCGGCACAGGCACAGGCGCTGGCCGATGCGCTGGCCGAACGGGCCAAGCCCGAAAACGCACGCTATCGTTACGACTACTTCACCTCCAACTGCGCCACCATGGTGCGCGACAGCCTGGACCAGGCCATGGGCGGCGCCCTGCAATCGCAGCTGGCCGGCCGCTCGCGTGGTAACAGCTACCGCAGCGAATCGGTGCGGCTGGCGTCGCCCTCGCCATGGATGTGGCTTGGCTTCGACATCGGCCTGGGCCCGAATGCCGACCAGCCGCTGTCGCGCTGGCAGGAAGCCTTCGTCCCCATGCGTCTTGCCGACAGCCTGCGCGAGGTGCGCAACAGTGAAGGCCGGCCACTGGTACAGGCCGAACAGGAATTGCTGCCGCAGCGCCTGCCACCCGAGCCAAAAGAAAAGCAGCGTTCCTGGTGGCCATGGCTGCTGGTCGGCCTTGCCGTCGCCGCCGCACTGCACGCTGCACGCCGCAAGGCACGCCTGATCGGCGGATTCGCCCTGCCGTTCTGGCTGTTCTGTGGCGTCGCCGGTGGCCTGCTGACCTTCCTGTGGGGCTTCAGCGAGCATCAGGCCGCCTGGGCCAACCGCAACCTGCTGCTGCTCAATCCGCTGGCACTGTTGTTGATTCCCGGCGCATGGAGCCTGTTGCGCGGGCGCCAACCGCGCGCCTGGTTCCGGGTCGTTCTGTGGGCGATGACCGGCATTGCGCTACTCGCGTTGCCACTGCATTGGCTGTCGCTGCAAGCGCAGTTCAACATGCAGTGGATCGTGCTGCTGCTGCCCATCCACGTCGCACTGGCAATGATTCTTGGGCGCCGCAGCTTGGCGTTACCGGCCAGCTGAGGCACGATGCCGGGATGACTACCGGCATCATTCCAACTCCCGCCCAGGCCAACCCGGCCTGCGTGATCAACTGCACCTGGTACGGTGCCGACGGCACCCAGCGCCCGCTGGACTTGGACAGCATCAGCGACGTGCTCGCCGATGATGCCAAGGGTTTCGTCTGGGTCGGCTTGTACGAACCCAGCGACGCCATCTTGGACAAGGTGCAGGAAGAATTCGACCTGCACCCGCTGGCGATCGAAGACACCCGCAAGGCGCACCAGCGGCCCAAGATCGAAACCTACGGCAATTCCCTGTTCGTCGTGGTGCACACCGCGCAGGTGGTGGATGAGCGCATCCGCTACGGCGAAACCCATGCCTTCCTCGGCCCGCGCTTCCTGGTGACGGTGCGGCACGGCGCCTCGCTGTCGTATGCGCCAGTGCGCGCGAGGCTCGAACAGGAGCCCGAACTGCTGGCGATGGGCCCCTCGTTCTGCCTGTACTCGGTGCTCGATGCCGTGGTCGATCACTACCTGCCAATCACCGACAGCTTCCGCGACACCCTGGACCTGCTGGAGAAGAACATCTTCGCCGACACCTATGAACGGCGCACGGTGATCCGCCTGTACGAGCTCAAGCGTGAGCTCAACAAGATGCGGCTGGCGGTGGCGCCGCTGCAGGATGCCTTGGCCCAGCTGCAACGCAACCAGGCGCAGTTGATCAACGAGGAGGTCCGGCTTTATCTGCGTGACGTGCAGGACCACGCCGCCCGCGTAAACGACGCCATCGACACCTTGCGCGAAATGCTGGGCACCGCGCTGAACGTCAACCTGTCGCTGGTGACGCTGGCGCAGGGCGAGACGGTCAAGCAGCTCGGTGCCTGGGCAGCACTGCTGGCTGCACCAACCCTGGTCACCAGCTGGTACGGCATGAACTTCGCGCATATGCCGGAACTGGCCGGACGCTTTGCCTATCCGCTGCTGATGCTCGGTGTCGGCGTGATCTGCGTGGTGCTGTACCGCCTGTTCAAACGTTCCGGCTGGCTTTGATCAGCCACTTCGTCTTTCGAGAGAGCAACCATGCAGCACGACCACTCCAATACCGCACGCCGCAATTTCCTACGCAACACGCTGATTGCCAGTGCCGCGGCCCTGCCGTTGTCACAGCTGGCGTCAGCACAGACGGCAGACAGTAGCGACACAACCCTGCCGGAATCGATGCGTTCCCTGAAGTCGGTCGCAGCCCAGGTGGTACCGATCGGCAACGAGGAGCGCATCGCGCGCGTGGCCAAGGCCCAGCGACTGATGGCCGAACACGGCATCGATGCCGTGTTCATCGGCGCGGGCAGCTCACTGACCTATTTCACCGGCATGCGCTGGTGGGACAGCGAACGCCTGACCGGTGTGATCCTGCCGCGCAAGGGTGAGCCGGTCTACGTGACGCCGGAATTCGAGCGCGTGCGCACGCTGGAGCAAATCAAGCTCGGCAACGATGTGCGCGGCTGGCAGGAAGATGAAGACCCCTACGCACTGGTCGCCAAGGTGCTGCGTGACATGGGCCATGCCACCGGCACGCTGGGCATGGAAGAAGCCGTACCCTACTTCCGCGCCAAAGGCATTGCCGATGCGCTGCCGCAAGCCAAGGTGGTACCGGCATGGCCGGTGGTATCGGGCTGCCGCCGGGTCAAGAGCGCAGCCGAGCTGGCATTGATGAAGCTGGCCAATGAAGCCACCCTGGCGGTGTATGAAGCCGTGTGGAAGGCCTTGAAGCCCGGCATGACCGAGCAGGACATCAGCGGCCTGCTGGCGATGGCCTACGCGCGTACCGGGCTGAATGGCGACGCCAGCGTCAACGTCGGCAAGTACACCGCCTCCCCGCACGGCTCGGACAAACCGCAACACCTGGTCGAAGGCACACCGATCATCTTCGATGGCGGTTGCCGTGCCGGTGGCTATACCAGCGACATCACCCGCACCGTAGTGCTGGGCCAGCCAGATGACGAGATCCGCAAGGTATTCGACATCGTGCTGAAGGCACAGACGGCGGCATTGAACACCGCGCGCCCGGGCGTGGCGATGGGCGATGTGGATGCCGCTGCACGCAAGGTGATCAGCGATTCCGGCTACGGCCCGGATTACCGCTATTTCAGCCACCGTCTCGGCCACGGCATCGGCCTGGACATGCACGAGTGGGATTACCTGGTTCGCGGCAACGCCCACCTGCTGGAACCGGGCATGACCTTCAGCGACGAACCCGGCATCTATGTTCCGGACCGGTTCGGCGTGCGCCTGGAGGACATCCTCTACGTCACCGAAGATGGCGCGGCGCTGATGACGCCGCAGAGCAGGTCCATCGACCAGCCGTTCGGGTGATGAGAGCGGCTGCGCGTTTTGTAGGAGCGGCGTAAGCCGCGAAGCCACCACCAAATCAGAAGCTGCAAAGCATAACCCCTCCCCAACCCTCCCCTTGGCCTTCGGCCAAAGGGAGGGAGCGGCATCCGTAGTGCCGAGCCATGCTGGGCAAGGGCTTTACCAGCAGCCCATGTCAGAGCGGCGAACCCTGCGAAGTCACCGCTGGTCCAAACCATACCCAGCCTGCAATCCAGCGCACTGCAGTTGCAGGTTTTCTTCGGCGCTCATGAGCTGCCGGCTTCGCGGCACACGCCGCTCCTACAAGCTCGGCGTCAGGCCACATAGACCGTTTTGATATTCATGAACTCATGAATACCCGGCCCTGCCAACTCACGCCCAAATCCCGAGCGCTTGGTGCCACCAAACGGCAATCGCGCATCGCTCTTCACCACTGAATTGACGAACGCCGCGCCGCACTGCAGCTGCACGGCGACGTTTTCGCCGCGCAGCACGTCACGGGTCCACACGCTGCCGCCCAGACCGAAGCTGGTGTCATTGGCCACGCGTACAGCCTCGGCCTCATCCTTGACCCGGATGATCGCCGCCACTGGCCCGAACAACTCCTGGTCATACGCCGGCATGCCGGGCCCGACGTTATCCAGGATCGTGGCCTGGTAGCCTGCGTTGCTGCCAGCAACCGCTTCGCCACCCAACAGCACCTTCGCACCCTTGTCGATGCTGGCGCGTACCTGCTTGTGAAGCTCGTCGCGCAGGTCAGCGCGCGCCATTGGCGCGAGGGTGCTTTCCTCTTCCTGCGGATCGCCGTACACGCGCGCCTGCGCGCCCTCGATATAGCGCTGCACGAAAGCATCAGCAATGGAATCGACCAGGATGAAGCGCTTGGCGGCAATGCAGGTCTGGCCCGCATTGTCGAAACGCGACCGCACCGCCGCAGCCGCTGCCTGATCCAGATCGGCATCATCCAGCACCACGAAGGCATCGCTGCCACCCAGTTCCATCACGCACTTCTTCAGCTGGTCACCGGCGTTCGCAGCGATCGACCGGCCTGCACGCTCGCTGCCGGTCAGCGTCACTGCCTTGATACGACGATCACGCAGCACTTCGGCGGCCTGATCGTTGTCGATATGCAGCACATCGAACACCCCCTCCGGAACACCGGCCTCGGCAACAACCTCGCGCAGCAGATCTGCACAGCCCGGCACATTGCTGGCGTGCTTGAGCAAGGCGACATTGCCGGCCATCAAGCCCGGCGCGAGGAAGCGGATCACCTGCCAGATAGGGAAATTCCAGGGCATCACCGCCAACACGCAGCCGATAGGCTGGTAGATGACGTAGCTGCGCTGGGCTTCGGTGGGGATAGGCTGCGGCTTCAGGTAATCGGCGGCGTGGTCGGCGTAGTACTCGCAACCGGCGGCGCTCTTCTCGATCTCGGCCAAGGCCTCGCGGCGCAGTTTGCCCATCTCGGAAGTCATCACACGCTGGATCTCGTCGCGGCGCTCGCGCAGGCCTGCAGCGACCTTGCGCAGGTGGTCACCACGCTGTTCCAGCGACAAGGCCGACCATTGCAGGAACGCCGATTCAGCTGCGCCCAGACGCTGCTCGATGCCAGCAGCAGTCATCAGCTCGACCGTGCGCACGATCTCGCCGTTGAAGGGATTGATAGTCTGATACGACGCCATGGACTCACCTGCATTCAACGAATGCAGGAATGGTAGCGCCGCGAATGTTGCGCTCAGGTAAATCCCGGGGTGCCATGTAGTGCCGAGCCATGCTCGGCAAAGGCTTCACCCGTAGACCCGTTGTGGGGGCGGCATCAGCCGCGAAGCCGGTGGCCCTTCAAATCGCCGCCATGTGGGTGATTTCAATAC